>CAMOFS010000116.1 GCA_946613735.1 uncultured Lachnospiraceae bacterium
TCTATTTTCTGCGTTACCATCAACACGTATAACTAGTTCATTTAAAAAATTGCTATTTATGTACTCCAAGGCTGAATAATACTGTTTCCAAACCGCGCCTTTAAAAACCTTAGATTCCATTTTTCGCTTAGTGCCAAACATATCAATAATCAGTTCTGTATACGCGTACGGGATGAATTCATCTGGACGTTCAGAGAACATGAGGATTGCATAATTTTTAACGCGCCTGTCTGTTGGATCGTTTTTATCAATTAACTCCAAGCTCTTGGCCAATTCTTTCTTTTCCATTCCTTCGGAGATTTGTCTGGAACTCGTCTTAGAAATGAATTCTCTTAATAAATCTATACTCAAATCATCAATTAAAGCACCGGAACTTACAATCGAGCTATAGTGAAAATTTGAAAACTTTCGCAACAGATCATATTCTTCGTCTACTCTCGCAAGCCTTGTATCGGCCTCAATTCTTACATACCTTCCCGGCTTAAGGTTAATCTTCTTATCCTTTTCGGCTTTTTCAGCCACCATAAATGGGCCACCCGTCTGACGCAAAACAATTACTACTAAATAGTTAACCCCATCCAATTCATTCGACAAAACCTCAAAAGCAACATTCGGATATAAAAAGGATCTTAATGAGTTGATTGCATTCTTACATTTTTCCAATCTTCCTTCTGCAATCCCTTTTATAGGGAGCAAAGGAATCGCCTTATTATCGTCATTGTTTTCTTCTTCAACGCCAATGAAAATATACTGAATATCATTGTTATAATAATTATTTCCATACGCGCAGATTGTCTTTAATATTTTATCAAGCTGCTTTTCTGATGACTTGTATTCTATATACGAACATTCCGCCGTCCTATTTTTAAGTATTTCATTAGCTTGCTCTTTTATCTGTCTATAATCCATAGTTTTTCCTCCGAATCCAAAGAAATTTTATACCAAACCAAAGTTTTTGTCAATCAATCCAAAGAAATTATACCAAATAACAAACCCACCCGAGTATGTCAAGCAACAGAGCATCTTCTCTAATCTTGACATCCCCGCGTGGGTCTGTTTTATAATCACCAAGCCCGCTTAAGACTAAGCGGACTTCGTTCAATATTTATTTTTGAGTGTATTCTCCTTGGTTTTGGTACAAATTGGTAAGATTTGGTCGCAAATCGGTCGCAAATCTTATCTCCACACCGCTAAAACCTTTGATTTTTCTAGGTTTTACTTGTCGATGTTCTTAAGCGTCGGGAACAACAACACATCCCTTATCGCCTGGCTGTCAGTCAAAAGCATCACTAGCCTGTCAATGCCGTAGCCGATGCCACCTGTGGGGGGCATACCTACGGAAAGGGCGTTGAGGAAGTCCTCGTCGGTGTGCTCGGCCTCGTCGTCACCGGCAGCAAAGGCCTCCTCCTGGGCCTCGAAGCGCTTTCTCTGATCGATGGGATCGTTGAGCTCTGAATAGGCGTTGCACATCTCCCAGGTATTGATGAAAAGCTCAAAGCGCTCCACCTTTTCTGGATCGTCGGGCTTCTTTTTCGTAAGAGGTGAGATGGCCAGGGGATGATCCATGACAAAAGTAGGCTGGATCAGCTCCTTCTCACAGAACTCCTCGAAGAAAAGGTTTACTATGTCGCCCTTCTTGTGGCGCTCTTCGTACTCCACGCCCTTTTCCTTGGCGATGGCCTTGGCCTCCTCGTCGGTATGGATCTCGTCAAAGTCTACGCCGGAGTACTTTTTCACACACTCGGTCATGGTAATACGTTCAAAGGGCTTGCCAAAATCAAGCTCCACATCACCATACTTGAACTTAGTGGATCCCACTACCTTTTCAGCCAGATGCTTGAACATAGCCTCTGTCAGCTCCATCATGCCGTAATAATCTGTGTATGCCTGATACAGCTCCATCAGTGTAAACTCAGGATTGTGACGGGTGTCCACACCCTCATTTCTAAACACGCGTCCAATCTCATACACGCGCTCTAAGCCGCCTACGATCAGGCGCTTTAAGTAAAGCTCGAGAGAAATACGAAGCTTTACATCCTCATCCAATGCATTGTAATGTGTCTCAAAAGGACGGGCGGCCGCACCACCGGGGTTGGAGACAAGCATAGGTGTCTCCACCTCCATAAAGCCTCTGTCATCCAAAAACCTTCTGATCTCCTTTATCACCTGTGAACGCTTTACAAAAGTGTCGCGAACCTCCGGGTTCATGATGAGATCCACATAGCGCTGACGATAGCGAAGATCACTGTCTGTGATGCCATGGAACTTCTCCGGCAGGATCTGAAGAGACTTTGACAAAAGAGTAAGCTCTGTGGCGTGGATGGAGATCTCTCCGGTCATGGTCCTGAACACATAACCCTTTACACCGTAAATATCACCGATATCTGACTTTTTAAACTCTCCGTAGGACTCCTCGCCCAAAGCATCCTTTGAGGCATAGATCTGGATATCCCCACGTAGATCACGGATATTTGCAAAAGAAGCCTTGCCCATGACACGCTTGAACATCATGCGGCCGGCCACGGAAACATTGATGGGGGAAGCATCCAAAAGCTCTCTTCTCTTATTGTAAGCTTCCTTTTTAGCCTGGCGGTATGCGCTGATGGTCTCATTGTCCGCATCCTCTGCAGGCTCAGTAAGCTTGGGCTCCACATAGTCCTTTAGAAGCTCCGCTTCATGAGCCTCATACTGTGCCCTGGCCTCATCGGAATGATGAGTCACGTCATATTTTGTGATCAAAAATGGATCGCGTCCTGCCTCCTGCAGAGCAGAAAGCTTTTCGCGTCTCACCTTTAAAAGCTGACTTTCGTCCTGCTGTACCTGGTTCTTTACACCTGCCATGTTTTCCTCCTTATATAAGATTCTTCGCTTCGCTCAGAATGACAAACCACTGCGCCGCTTTGGCGAAGAACCCGGCGTTAATTAAAAACCCGCATCGAAGCCGACACGGGTCAATCACTCTTAATTGGACTTCTGTATCTCGAGTACCTTGTACTTGAACTCTCCTGCCTCAGTCACTGCCGTAACCGTATCACCAACCTTAGCACCAAGAAGTGCATGTCCCACAGGGCTCTCATTGGAGATCTTGCCCTTTAAGCTGTTGGCCTCAGTAGATCCTACGATCTTGTACTCTAATTCCTCATTAAACTCTATGTCTAAGATCTTAACCTTTGCGCCGATATTTATCTTGTCGGTCTCGACTTCTTCCTCAACTACAACCTCGACATTTTTAAGGATGGCCTCGATCTGCTCGATACGAGCCTCAATGTCTCTCTGCTCATCCTTGGCTGCATCATACTCAGCATTCTCGGATAGGTCTCCCTGCTCTCTGGCCTCCTTGATCTTCTCGGCAATTTCCTTACGCTTGACTACCTTCAGATCCTGTAATTCCTCTTCAAGCTGTTTTACACCTTCATATGTCATTACATGCTTTTTTGTTTCCATAGCACCCTATCCTTTCTGTTATGATAGCGATCATAATCAAAATAACGTCTGCTCACGCAGCCACAACATTTTATACTAACCAATCTCCTTTGTCAAGGCTTCCAGTTCCTCGTACGTTTCCACAGAGCAAAGCCTTCCCCTTAAGCGGGAAGCATTTTTATATCCTGTGGTGTACCAGGCAGCATGCTTCCTCATCTCCCGGATACCCATATGCTCTCCCCGGTAGCTGATCTGGCTTCTGGCATGGCGCAAAAGCATCTCGCACATCTCGCTTGCTTCGGGTCTTGGGGGCTCACTTCCGTTCTCTGCTCCCTTAAGTATCCTCGAAAAGATCCAGGGATCTCCCTGGGCAGCCCTTCCTATCATAAAGCCATCGCACCCGGTCTCCTCATACATTCGGCGCACGTCATCAAAGCTCTTTATATCCCCATTCCCGAAAACAGGCACCGACACAGCGGACTTTACCGACGCTATGATATCCCAGTGGGCCTGTCCGGAGTAATACTGTTCTCTGGTGCGACCATGTACCGCTATGGCACGCGCCCCTCCGGCCTCTGCTGCCAGGGCCACTTCCACTGCATTGATATGAGCCTCGTCAAAACCCCGTCTGATCTTTACGGTAACCGGCTTTTTAACTGCAGATGACACGGCAGAAACTATCTGCTCCACCAGCTTCGGATCCTTCATGAGTGCTGAACCCTCGCCGTTGTTTACCACCTTTGGCACAGGGCAGCCCATGTTTATGTCTAAAATGTCGAAATCACGATCCTCTATCATTTTGGCGGCCTCTGCCATAACATCCGGCTCGCAGCCAAAGATCTGCAGAGACACGGGATGCTCAGCCGGATCCGTCTCTATCATGGCATCCGTTTTTTTATTGTGATAGGTCACTGCCTTGGCGCTGATCATCTCCATGCACAAAAGGCCGGCGCCCTGCTCCTTGCACAACAAACGAAATGGCAGGTCGGTAACGCCTGCCATGGGTGCCAAGATCAGATTGTTGGGTATTCTCACATCACCTATCGAAATAGGTCTGATAATATCTGTCATCTTTTCCTATCCTGCTTCTCAAAGACCATACGGATACCGATGAGGGTCAGATCCGGGTTGTATACATCTATGCACTTGGCCTCCTCATAGATCATGCCTCCAAGGCCGCCGGTGGCCACCACCTTCACATTTTTATATCCTGACTCCTCTATCATACGCCTGACCACATACTCTGTCTGACCTATCTGCCCATACACCAGACCTGCCTGCATGGAGCTTACAGTCTCCTTTGCCAGGATCGAAGGGGGCTTTATGATCTCTACCTCAGGCAGCTTTGCCGCGTCCTGCCACAGTGCCTTTGCTGACATACGTATGCCGGGAGCTGTGACTCCCGCCACAAAAGCGCCACTCTCATCCACAAGGTCATAGGTGGTAGCCGTGCCGTAGTCCAGTACCAAAACCGGTCCGCCGTACAGCCCATAGGCTCCCGCCGCATCTACGATACGGTCAGCACCGATCTGCTTGGGATTTTCCGTAGCGATCCTGATGCCTGTCTTGACCCCGGCCTCCACGATAAGGGGCGTCACCTTAAAATACTTTATGATACCACTGGTAAGTGAATGCATGACAGCAGGAACAACGCTGGCGATCACAGCATCCGTGATATCCCCGCGATTCAGACCGTTTCTCTCCATCACATCGCTTATGGCTATGCCATACTCATCTGATGTCCTCGTCACCTTTGTGGTCAGCCTGAACCTGCCCACCAGCTCATCTTTGTCAAATACTCCCAGTGAAATATTAGTATTTCCTACGTCTACCGCTAAAAGCATTATTCATCCTCTCCTAAAAAGAATACCCTGTAATAGGTCTCAAGGGATTCAAAAAGCTCCGATTTCTGTCGTCTCAGCTGTTTTATTTTAAGCACCGATCCGATCTCGTCATATAAAAGATCGTTCTCCTCGGCATTTGTAACCATATTAAGTGTGCCGTCGTCATCAAACCTCAAGGTAAAGATACCTCCGATCTCCTCCGTGTAGACGACACACATGGACTTGAGCTCGTCCTTGACCGGCTGTGGCAGCCCGTCAAAGTCAGGGTTCAGATAGTATTTTTTTTCGTATTTATTTGAAACGCATAGGATTATGTCGTCCTGGTACATATGTATATCCTTTCTGAGATCATTCGCTGCGCTCAGGATGACACGGGAATCTCGGCGAATTATCTCATAATTTGCCGAGCGGGATTCTTCGCTTCGCTCAGAATGACAGAGGGCTTCGCTCAGAATGACAGAGGGCTGCGCTCAGGATGACATGAACGGCTTGGCTTGATGATATTGTCCCTGGTGTGCCGGTATTATATATAGCCGTAAAGGCCTCTGACTGA
>CAMOFS010000117.1 GCA_946613735.1 uncultured Lachnospiraceae bacterium
CTCTTTTTCTATCTCTGCGATCCTCTCACGGATCAGTGTAAATCTCTCTTCCATTTTATCCCTTTCTAAAATATCCTTCGCTTCGCTCAGGATGACAAGAAACGCGTTTCATCATTCTGTGCAAGCCCTTTGTCATTCTGTGCAAGCCCTTTGTCATTCTGAGCGAAGCGAAGAATCTCACCCAAATAATATCCCGGCAAAATAAAGCAGCAGCAGCGCTGCCATGGCGACTCCGGGAACAATAACCCCAAGTGCCCTGGTCACCACATCATAGTCAGTCTCTTTGGCGGTGCGCACACCCACAGAAAAAGCAATGATTGCAAATAGCATGGCCATGACTCCCACCACCCCGGGTATCTTTCCAAAATCAATTCCCGAAGCCGATAAAAACATCAGGGTCAGTGCCACCAAAAAACAGATCAGCCCCAACAGGGATGACCATATGGTAGCTGCAGCCACCGGCTTTTTTTTCTCATAGGATCTTCTTCGTCTTCTACTCATCGTCGTATTCTCCGTCACGGATGTCCGGATGCATGAAGGCATACACCAGATATCCGATGATCCCGCCAAGGGTGTTAAGTATCACGTCATCTATATCCATAGATCCCGTCTTGGTCATGAACTGGGAAAACTCCACCGCAATGCTGATGCACATGCACATAGGAATGGTAAAGTGGGGACGCAGCCGCTCCCTCGCAAAAAATGATGGCAAAAAATATCCCAGCGGCATGAATAACAATACGTTTCCCAAAAGATTGGCTGCCACAGCAAAAAGCCCCAGGGAATCAACGTGATTCATATACCTTCTTATCTCATGAAAAGGAATGACGTTGATATCGCCAACATTCCCGCTGCCCCTTCCCAATGCCTCAGCTGCAAAAAGCAGATAATAGAGAAGGACGATATATGCAATTGCCAAAACGATTTTAAGAAATAACTTTAACTGCTTCAATTCACACCGTACTCCTTATAGTATGCATCTATCCTGGCTTTTTTCTCGTCATCTATATAGATCGTGCCCTTGTATGGCTTGTTATACAGGCACTCTACCACCTCTGCCATGGTAACAATTGCAGCAGTCTTCATGCCAAAGGTCTCAGCTATCTCGGTAAGGGCTGCCTTTTGTCCCGTGCCCCGCTCCATGCGGTCCACAGAGACAATGAGTCCCAAGATGTCCACGTTGCCGCAGGACTTGATGATAGGATAAGTCTCACGGATAGAGGTGCCGGCTGTGGTCACATCCTCGATGATGATGACACGGTCTCCATCACCTATGGGTCCTCCCAAAAGTCCACCGCCCTCGCCGTGATCCTTGACTTCCTTTCTGTCTGCACAATAGCGTACCTCGGCGTCATGATTTTTTGAAAGAGCTATGGTGGTAGTCACAGAAAGAGGTATGCCCTTGTATGCCGGTCCAAAGAGCACCGTAAAGTCGGTACCAAAGTTGTCCGCTATGGCTTTTGCGTAGAACTCGCCCAGCTTTTCCAGCTGACCACCGGTACGGTAGTAGCCTGTGTTAATGAAAAAGGGGGTCTTGCGTCCGCTTTTTGTGGTGAAGT
Organism: uncultured Lachnospiraceae bacterium; assembly: GCA_946613735.1. The sequence goes on from CAMOFS010000117.1 coordinate 1,560, forward strand.
CCCCGAATCTTAGAACCTCACAGTCGATCATGAAATGAATGAATTCTTCTTTGTACTGTTCCATGTTATTATTCTCCTTTTATAAGATCCTTCGCTTCGCTCAGGATGACATGGGTGCCTTATCCCCCGCTGTCATTCTGAGGAGCGTAGCGACGAAGAATCTCTATTTTACTCTTCCAACTATGTCAGCAATACGCTTGATACCCATATCAGAAGCATACCGCTCCATCCCTGCTAAGATTTCCTCAGTGACACGCGGATTGGAAAAATTGGCACTGCCTACTGCTACCATACTGGCACCGGCCAGCATAAGCTCAATGGCATCCTCGTAGGACGCCACACCCCCCATGCCGATGATGGGGATACTTACCGCCTGCGCCGCCTCATATACCATACGCACCGCTACCGGATGGATGGCAGGTCCGGAAAGTCCTCCTGTATGATTGGCCAAAAGGAAGGTCTGCCTTCTGATGTCTATCTTCATTCCGGTAATGGTATTGATAAGTGATATGGCATCTGCTCCTCCCGCTTCTGCTGCCCGGGCTATGTCCGCGATGCTCGTCACATTGGGAGAAAGCTTCATTATCACAGGCTTTTTTGCACGTGAGGTAATGGCCTTTGTGATCGCCTCCACTCCCTTGGGGTCAGTGCCAAAGGATATGCCGCCCTCCTTTACATTAGGGCATGAGATGTTGATCTCCATCATGTCTATGTCAGCATCATTAAGCCTCTCTACTACAGCTAAGTATTCTTCTTCGCTGTGTCCACAGACATTTACGATTATCCTCGTATCATAATTTTTTAAAAAGGGTATGTCCCGCTCCAGGAATACGTCTATGCCCGGGTTTTGCAGGCCGATGGCATTGAGCATTCCGGAGGGTGTCTCAGCCACACGGGGTGTGGGGTTGCCCTCCCATGGTACTGCTGCTACACCCTTGGTGGTGACGGCACCCAGGCTGTTTAGGTCCACCAGGCTCTCGTATTCCATACCACTGCCGAAGGTACCGGAGGCAACGGTTATGGGGTTTTTAAATTCTATGCCACACATGGTGACTTTCATATCTGTCATATACTCACATCCTCCGCCAAAAATACCGGGCCGTCAGTGCAGACACGGGCATTTTTTACATGTGAATGCTCATCGGTATGGGTGGTTTTGGTAACGCACCCCAGACACGCCCCTATGCCGCAGGCCATCCTCTCTTCCAGAGAAATATAGGCCGAGATGCCGTGATCCCCGGCATATTTTTTTATCCCCTTAAGCATGGGCATGGGACCACAGGCGCAGATAACAGCCGGTGATATCCCGGATATCTCCAGCGCATCTATCACAGTACCGTGTACACCCACGCTTCCATCATCGGAGGCAATAATGACGTCAGCCCCTGTAGCCTCAAATTCAGAACGCAAAAATGTGGTGCTGTCACGGTAACCCAAGACCACGGAGCATTCACCCTCAAGCTTTTTTGCCAGGTACAGCATGGGAGGGATACCGATGCCGCCTCCCATTAACACCGCCTTTTTACCGGACAGCTCATCCATGGGATAACCGTTGCCAACAGGCCCCGTAACCCTGATGGTCTCGCCGGGCTTATATCCGGAAAGCTCATCAGTACCAGTTTTGGCTCCGGTAATACGATACACCATCCTGAGTCCACCATCCGTCACTTCACAGATACTGATGGGGCGGGGAAGCATCTTTGAGGGATCATTGAGATAAACATTCATAAACTGCCCCGGTATCACCGGATCATCATGATCCCATTCGACCAAAAGATCCATGATGCCCTCCGCCAGGACTTCGTGTGTGATTATTCTTGTTTCTACATATATCATGATTATTCCTTATAGTGCGTTCTCACGGATATCCCTTAGCATATCCTCCACCGCTGCCCGGGAGGCATCCGCAAAATTCTCTTCAGAGAACCTGTCCTTGTACTTGTCATTTTTATATGCTGCTATAATGCCACGTGAAGAATTGACGATGGCTCCCAGACCGTCCTTATTGAAAAAGGGCTTAAGGTCTGCGCCTGTGCCGCCTTGGGCTCCATAGCCCGGTACCAGGATGTAGGTGTGCGGCATGATATCACGAAGCCGCTTTCCCATCTCGGGGTAAGTGGCACCCACCACAGCTCCCACATTTGAGTAATCGCCCTCCATGGTATCGGCTCCCCATTTTTCCACCATCCGGCCCACATATTCATAGAGCGGCTTGCCCGTGGATTCCAAGATCTGATCCTGGAACTCACCGCTTGAAGGGTTTGAGGTCTTGACCAATACAAAGATGCCCCTGTCATTTGACTTGCACACATCCACAAAGGGACTTATGCCATCTGTACCAAGGTAAGGGTTGACCGTTGCAAAATCCTCGTCAAATGGCGCCACGCCCTCGACTGTACCAAGGTGTGCCGTGGCATAGGCAGCTGAGGTGGAGCCTATATCACCGCGCTTTACGTCACCTATAACGATAAGTCCCTTGCTGCGACAGTAATCCACCGTCTTTTTAAATGCTATCAGTCCGGGGATGCCAAACTGCTCATACATGGCTATCTGGGGCTTTACCGCAGGGATAAGATCACAGGTGGCATCCACTATGGACTTATTGAAGGAAAAAATAGCTTCTCCTATGGCCTCAAAACTGTCCGCTCCCTCCTTAGGTAAAAGCTGGGAAGGCAGCATGGCCAGTGTGGGGTCCAGTCCCACCACTATGGGGGCGTTCTTTTTTTGTATTTGGTCTATTAGTTTTTTTATCATTTTTCTCTCCTTAAGATTCTTCGTCGCTTCGCTCCTCAGAATAACAACATGTCATCCTGAGCGAATCGAAGGATCCTATTTCTTAAATAGTTTTTTAAAAAGGCTCTTTTTTGTCTTCTCCTTCAACTCGTAGGTTACCTTGCCTCCCATGATGGTAGCTGTCACACGTCCGGTGACCTCCCTGCCCGAATAAGGCATGTTGGTGTTTTTTCCCACAAAATCCTTAGGGTTAATTATATAGCTCTTATCCGGATTAAAAATGGTTATATCCGCCACCTTACCCTCAGAGATATCCCCGCAGTCAAGGCCCAGTATCTGTGCAGGATTATAGCTCATGCATCGCGCCATGCCCATGGGATCCAAAAAGCCTTTAAGCACAAGCTCCGTATGAGTCAGCGAAGCCGCCGTCTCCATGCCCACTATTCCGAATGCTGCCGTAACCATATCCCCTGCCTTATCCTCCGGTGCATGGGGCGCGTGGTCCGTAGATATCACCGTAAGCACTCCGTCCCGCAAAGCCTCCTTCATGGCATCCCTGTCAAAAGCTGATCGAAGAGGCGGGTTCATCTTGTACTCTGTAGACTTGACGTTTGGAATATCCTCATCCGTCAGTGTAAAATGATGGGGGCAGACCTCGCCGGTGACATGCACTCCCATATCCCGCGCCAGCCTCACCATCTCCGCCACCTCTGCCGTGGAGCAATGACAAAGGTGAAGTCTCGCCCCTGTCTCCTGTGCCAGAAAAATATCACGGGCCGCTATGTTGTTTTCCACTGCCTTGAGTATCCCCGGCACTCCAAAGGCTTTTGACTTGTTGCCCTCGTTCATCACACCGCCCCGGACCAGAGTGGCATCCTCGCAGTGAGATAAAACCGTTACGTCATTTTCCACCGCAAGCTTCATGGCATCATATAAAAGCCCCGAATCCATAACTGATTTGCCGTCCTCGCTGATAGCTACCATTCCCTCAGCCTTCATGCCCGGGATGTTGGACAGACGTTTGCCCCCCATACCCTCGGTTATGGCTCCTACCTGCAGGACATTTACCAGGCCGATCTTTTTTGCCTTGTCACGGACATAACGGATCCCCTCCGGGGAATCCACCGGGGGGATGGTGTTGGGCATAGCCAAAACCGTAGTGTAGCCTCCCCTTGCAGCAGCCCTGCTCTCCGTGGCGATATCGCCCTTGTTTTTCTGACCCGGATCGCGCAGGTGAACGTGCATATCTATAAAACCCGGAAATACATAGCAGCCGGTGGCATCTATTATGCGGTCAGCTTCGTCTCCCAGGTCCTCGGCGATTTTTGTTACCGTGCCATTCGTCTCGTCAATGAGCACATCCAAAATGCTGTCGGTATTTGTGGCCGGGTTTATCAGGCGGCCGGATTTTATTAGTATACTCATATTTTCTCCTTTAAGATCCTTCGCTTCGCTCAGGATGACAATGGGGGAAGCCTTC
>CAMOFS010000118.1 GCA_946613735.1 uncultured Lachnospiraceae bacterium
GCTTTTCATTAACTGCTGCAGTCCTCTTTTGCACCTTGCCGGTGATGGCGATGACAAACTCACTGCGCAAAGTGCCGGCTTTTTCGAAGCCTTCGCTTCCGATAACAGGCTCATCAAAAACGACCTGCATGAGACCGCTTCGATCCCTTAAGTCAACAAAGATAAGCGAGCCTAAGTTACGGCGCTTCTGCACCCAGCCCATGAGGGTCACTTCGCTTCCTATTTCATTTGTGGTCACCTCTGCACAACGGTGACTTCTTTTTAAACCGCTAATACTTTCTGCCATTATGTCCTCCTTTATAAGATCCTTCGCTAACGCTTTGGATGACAACTAGTGTGCCAGTTCAATTATCAATGTGTCAGTACACTAGTCTGCAAAAAATTCTTTGAATTCCGTATAACCCTGCTCAGACAGCTGTTCCTTCTGATGTTTTTTATTTTTGTTCATGCGGACGATCAGTACCTGGCGGCCTGATGCACGCTGGGTGTCCGCTTCCTTCATAACCTCAGAAATACGCTCGGCCGGAAGCTTTTTATCTATGAGATAAGCTATCCGGTTATCGTCTCCTGGAACGACGAAGTTGCTTTCCATCAAAAGCAGAATAATGCGTTCAAAGCCGATGGAAAAGCCGCAGGCAGGAACCTGCTGCCCCGAGAAACGTCCGATCATCTCATCATAACGGCCGCCGCCTCCGCAGCTGCCACCAAACTCCGGGATGGCGATCTCGAAAATAGTACCGGTATAGTAGCTCATGCCACGGACCAGGGTGGGGTCAAAGACCAGTTCAAACTCCGCTCCCTTGGCTGCCTCCACTGCTTGTGCTATCTCGTTCATCCAGTCTGTAACCTCGGCATCAAGGTATTCTCCCAGCATGTCAGCCAAAAGCTTCATACCACCGACAACAGAGTGCTCATCGGCAAGCTTATTATAAAGCTCAAGGTATCTGTCCACGGAACCGGCGTCATAACCACGCTCCACCAACTCGTCGTGGACTCCCCCGATACCGATCTTGTCCATCTTATCCAGGGAGATAAAAACCTCATCATAGCTGTCCTCGGCAAAACCCGCATAGGCTGCCATAGCTTTTAATACGCGGCGGTCATTGATGCGGATCTCAAAGCCCTTAAAGCCCAGCTTCCCAAGGCAGGTGGTGGTGGCAGTGATAAGCTCTATCTCAGCCAGATTGGTAGCATCGCCCAAAATATCGATGTCGCATTGGGTGAACTGTCTGTAACGTCCTCTCTGTGGGCGGTCCGCTCGCCATACATTCCCAATCTGCAGCGCCATAAAGGGAGTGGGCAGGTCGTTGCCGTGAGCCGCATAGAATCTGGACAAAGGTACGGTAAGGTCATATCTCATACCGTAGTCCACTACATCCAGCTCCTCCTTTGCTTCCTCAAGGTGAAGCTTTTCACCCCTTTTAAGGACCTTGAAAATGAGCTTTTCATTCTCTCCGCCCTGCTTACCGGAGAGGTTCCCTATGGACTCCATACAGGGGGTCTCTATGGGCGTAAAGCCAAAGCTTCGGTAAGTGTCCTTTATTACTCCCGTGACATAGTCCCGCACCCTGCTTTCGTAGGGCAGGATGTCACGCATGCCGTTGACGGGCTTTTTACTGAATGACATTTATTACCTCCTTAAGATTCTCCAAAAAAACCGGGGGCTTTATCAAAAGCCCCCGCAATCATACATGATAATTAAAACAATTACAAATTAATCAGCTCACGATACCATGACAGCGATCCGAGGTAGATATTGTATACATCGTTCATATCCACTTTGTCCAGGATCATGAGGCGGCTGACCTCCTGCCAGGAAGCGTTCTCGTATTCCTTGACGAAATTAAGGACCTCATAGAGCTCGCCGGTGCCATCCACCAGTGCATCCCTGATAGACTTTGAAATGCTGATGGACTCCAGAGCCTCTTCCATGGGCTTGTCCAAAATGATATCCAACACTGAAAACAGTCCCATGAGGAAAAGCTCCTGTGAAAGGTTGGCCTTGCCAAAGAGAGGTGCCAGCTCCTCTGCAAATCTTGCACGCAGAAGGGAAACTCTGGTGATCTCGCTGGGTCGGTCTGAGCAAAGCTCCTTGGTAACCGCGGTGTTGATCCATTTTTTCAGTTCCTTTTGTCCCAGCATGGCAGCTGCGTGGCGAACTGTATTGACGCCGGAGTTCACTGTCATGCGGTTAACCATCTTGAGAAGCTCGATGACAAGTGCCGGGTCACGACCTATGACATCTGCTGCCGTGGTCAGATCAAAGTCCGGATTATTGACTATCTTGAGCAGCTCCAGATATGTGACCTTAAGAGGTGCCAGCTCCGTGTCGGAACCATGTACCGGCATACGGAAGAACTCACCCTCATACAGATCAAAGCCTCCGGTGGACTTGAGGTTCTCGTAGGTCTCCTGGGTACCAACGTTAACAGCTATAAGCTTGACGTTGGGATAGATGGTATTGAAAAGCTTGCGTGCCATGGGGATATTGAGTCGCTCATGGTTCATGCAGACGTAATCCATCTGATCGATGATGGGCTTGTAGTCACCATATTCATTCATGGGGATGCCCTTGATAGCGAATCTGAAGCCCTGCTTTCTAAGCTCGCCTATACGCTTGACATACTGCTCCTCAGGCCTGAAGCTGTGGTCCAGCAAAAGTACCATCCTGCCCTTGGGTGCGTCTGTCTGGCTGCGGATATCCGAAAAGATTGAAACATTGGTAACCGGAACAAAAACCTCACGGTCATCAACCAGGGTCTCAAGGCCCATGCTGTTGATAACGTTAATGCCCGGTATGTCCGTGGCTGCATCAAACCTCGCGCTGCCGCTCTTGATGGGATCCAAAAAATAATTCTCCCTCTGAGCGAAAACCGAGTACCCCCTAACTATCATCTTCTGGTCAAATAATGGAATCAGTGTTGCTAACATATACGCTTCTCCTTTCGAGCTGCCCCGCAAACACACACATATACATTATATCATATTTGGACATCGTAGCAACAAAAAAATGTCATTCCAGGCGCAGGAAGATTCCTCGCTGCGCTTGGAATGACATATAAATCCCTCAACCGGCGAAGAAGAAGCTTCCTCGCTGCGCTCAGAATGACATGGTCGCTCAGAATGACATAGCTTTTCTCTTACTCCTCGACACTGTAGTTCGGAGCCTCCTTGGTGATATGGATATCATGAGGATGTGACTCCTTAAGAGATGCCGCAGTGATCTTGACAAAACGTCCGCGCTCGTGAAGCTCGGGTATGGTGGGGCATCCGCAGTAACCCATGCCGGAACGGATACCGCCGATCATCTGGAATATCACGTCCTCCAAAGATCCCTTGTAGGCCACACGTCCCTCTACTCCTTCGGGCACCAGCTTTTTAGCATCCTCCTGGAAGTAGCGGTCCTTGGATCCGTTCTCCATGGCGGCGATGGAACCCATGCCGCGGTAAACCTTGTATTTACGACCCTGATAGAGCTCGAACTCTCCCGGTGACTCGTCACAGCCTGCAAAAAGACTTCCCATCATACATACATTGCCACCGGCTGCGATAGCCTTGGTCATATCTCCGGAATGCTGGATACCACCATCAGCAATAATGGGGATATCGTATTTTTTAGCCACCTCGTAGCTGTCCATAATGGCAGAAATCTGGGGCACACCGATACCTGCCACCACTCTGGTGGTACAGATGGAGCCCGGTCCTATACCGATCTTTACAGCGTCGGCTCCCGCATCGATAAGTGCCTGGGTAGCCTCGCCGGTAGCCACGTTACCTGCGATAACCTGAAGCTTGGGGTAGGCAGACTTGATATTTCTAACAGCATCCATGATGTTCTTGGAATGTCCGTGGGCGGAATCCACCACAATGGCGTCCACCTGTGCATTTACAAGAGCCTCTACACGGTCCATCATGTTGCCGGTGATACCCACGCCTGCAGCACAGAGAAGTCTGCCCTTATCGTCCTTGGCGGAATTAGGGTATCTCACCTGCTTTTCGATATCCTTAATAGTGATAAGTCCCTTGAGATTGCCATGCTCATCAACGATAGGCAGTTTTTCTTTTCTTGCCTTGGCCAAAATCTGCTTGGCCTCTTCTAAGGTGATGCCCTCTCTCGCAGTCACCAGATTCTCTGAAGTCATGGACTCGGATATCTTTTTCTCAAAATTGGTCTCAAACTTGAGATCACGGTTAGTGATGATACCGATAAGCTTGCCACCGGCCTTGCCTCCCTCAGTAATAGGCACACCGGAGATGCGGAACTTGCCCATAAGCTCGTCAGCATCCCTTAAGGTATGATCGGGAGAAAGGAAAAACGGATCGGTGATGACACCGTACTCGGAACGCTTTACCTTGTCCACCTCGTCAGCTTGCGCTTCCACGGACATATTCTTGTGGATGACTCCGATGCCTCCCTGACGTGCCATAGCGATGGCCATACGGTGCTCGGTAACCGTGTCCATTGCTGCGCTCATCATGGGGATATTTAAAAGGATCTTTTTTGTCAAATGTGTATGCAGGTCGATAAGATTGGGGGTCACCTCAGAATACTGGGGTACCAAAAGTACGTCATCAAATGTAATTCCTTCGCCGATAATAGTCGCCATGATCTCCCTCCTGAATAAGATAAAAAGTGTGACAGAGGAACCATCCCTCTGCCACACCGTGCTTGTAAGTTTACTCTACAATATACTCTTTTAATGCATCAAGAATCTCTTCGTCTTTTTCCGCATGGATGGTCAGGTCGATATCCTGTGCCAGGTCAAGCGAAAAGATGCCCATAATGGACTTAGCATCGATCACGTATCTGCCTGAAATAAGATCAAAATCACTGTCGAACTGGCTGATAACATTAACAAAAGACTTAACCTTGTCTATGGAGTTTAACGATATCTTAACTGTCTTCATATTATTCCTCCTCTTTTTTACCTTTCATTTTACACGTCGTTATTATAAAATAACAACCTTTGTCCGATTAGTCAAGTACATACCGTGTCTATTTCCTCTTTTTGTGAACAGTGACCTGAGGGAAAGGAATAGTAATTCCTGCCTCGTCAAAAGCGATCTTTACATTTTCCCTGGTGCGCCAGATCGTCTTCCAGTAATCCTGCGTGGGCACCCAGGCTCTAAGTCCCATGACCACTGCGCTGTCAGCCAGCTCCTTAACATATATGAGGACCTCCTCTTCATGGAGCACCTTTTCATCCACATCCACCACATTTTGGATGATCTCTCTTGCCTTTTTTATATCATCCTCGTAGGATATCCCAAACTCCAGATCCATCATGCGCTTGCCTGCCATGGTGAGATTTGTCATACTGCTGTTGGCCAAAACGCCATTGGGAAGGACCACGGTACGGCCGTCATAAGTCAGAAGCTTCGTATAAAATACGGAGATTTCCGTCACAGTGCCCTCATTTCCGTGGGTATCCTCATGAATAAAATCCCCCACCACAAAGGGCTTTAATACAAGGATCAAAAAGCCGCCGGCGAAGTTTGCAAAGCTGCCCTGAAGCGCAAGTCCCACAGCCACACCGAGTGAGGCGATAGCCGCCGCAAAGGTGGCAGACTGTACACCGAAAAGCCTGCAGATCAAAAAGATCATTGCTGTATAGCCTATAATCTTGATTATGGCATCCAAAAATTGCATTACCCCGATCTCGGTGCCCTTTAGCTCCAGAGCCTTTCGAACTATCCTTCTGAAGTGCTTTATCAGCTTGCTGCCCAGCCAGTACACCACAAGGGACAA
>CAMOFS010000119.1 GCA_946613735.1 uncultured Lachnospiraceae bacterium
CCTTGTGACAGTCTCTTCAAGCGTCTCGCCTATCTCTGTAAAGCCTGCCACCAACGCATTATGCGCATAACCCCTGCGATATCTGGTAATAAGGATCCTGTCTTTGTTTTTCACACCTATTATGACCGCCGGGTTGATCCGGGGATATATCCTCTTGTGACAGGCCGGACAGTCTAAGGCACGCTCATCCGAAGCCAAAGTAAGGGGGGTTCCGCAGACTCCGCAGAAACGGTTATCCGTATACCATCCGGCCAAATGATATGCCGTAAAGGCCGCAAAAACCTCCGTTTTTTCCTCCAGGACAAGATCCCTTATTTCCCGCAGGGAGTAAAAAGAAAAGCCCTCCTGAGCATCCTTTTTTTCAAGATCCAGAAAATACTTATCATCATCTATTGAAAAGAGGTAGATGAGATCCTCATCTTCTGCACACCTGGGAAAGATGAGGTGTTTTTTTGCCTCATCCTGCCCGCAAAGGATCCTGCCATCATCGTACCGTATGACTATGTCTCCCTCATAAGCCTTTGTTTCCTTATGCGAATTGTTAAACCTGTGGGGAAAAATATCCTGCAACATAAAACTACCTCAATTAAAACCTTTCGTAGGAATCTATCCCTATTCCCTTAAATCGTGTTCCTTCCCTGTACAGTCTCATGCACACATCCAAAAGCGGCATTAAAAGCACCGCTCCGGTGCCCTCTCCCAGAGCCAATCCGGCATCTATGGGTGCGGTATATGCTAGTTCAGACATGATACGCCGTCCCATGGGCTCGGCCGGTCTGTGGGATGCAACACAATGATCACGTATTCCGGGGCAGAGCATTTTTGCAACCAGAATGGCAGAAAGTGTGATAAGTCCGTCCGCAACGACCGGCACCCTGCGCCTGGCTCCCTCAATAACAGCTCCCGTCATCCCCGCTATATCATATCCTCCAAAAACTGACAAAACCTCTATCACATCATTCCTGTCAAAATCGTAGTGACTCAGCGCTTTTTTTATGATCTCCTTCTTATGAACCAAAAGCTCGTCACTAAGCCCCGCACCACGTCCCACATGATCATTTGGCTCAAGGTCTAATAGTGCACAACTTAACGCCGTAGCCGTACTGGTATTGCCGATGCCCATCTCTCCAAGCAAAAGCAGGCCGCATCCCTCATCTATGGCCATATCTGCCATACCGATACCGGCTTCTATGGCGGCGTAGGTCTCCGACTCGGTCATGGCAGGCTCTATGTAAAAATCCCTTGTTCCCTCACGGATACGCCTGTATTCTATCCCCTCCACGGGCTCACCCATCATGCCGATATCCACAGCCAGCACATTCACACCGGCCTGTTTTGCCATGACGCATACCGTAGACGTGTCTTTTGCTATGGCCTCGGCAACCGCATGGGTAACGCTGCTATCCGTCTGGGTAACGCCTTCCCCGGTGATGCCGTTATCCGCAATGAAAACAAGCAGGGTCCTTTTGTCCGTTTCGGGAAGACTTTTGCCCTGTATGCCACCGATTCTTGCCACAAGGCGCTCCATATCCCCCAAACCGTCAATGGGCTTGGCGATGGAATCCCACTGTGACATCACATCGTCATAGGTCTTTTTATCAAAAGGAGCAATGTCCTCACATATTTTTTTCAATGATCCCTTATCCATCATATTTCGTATTTTAGGCCAAACTGTATAATTTGTAAATTAAAAAGCTCCGGCAGACTCCGAAGCTTTTTCATATTCTATGCGGCTTTTATAGCATCCGTTATTTCTTTTACATACTTCCCCACATATTCCGGGGCTTTTTTCCCATACTCGGCAAGGATCTTTATTATTGCGGATCCTATTATGGCTCCGTCAGAAATGGCGGACATTTTTGCAGCCTGCTCAGGGGTCGATATCCCAAAGCCTATGGCGCATGGGACGTCCGTATTCTCTCTGACCAAAGAGACCATCGCATCCAGATCCGTGGTGATCTCGTTTCTGATCCCGGTGACGCCAAGGCTTGATACAATGTAGATAAAGCCTTCTGCATCCCTGGCAATGCTTGCGATACGGTCATTAGAGGTCGGCGCTATAAGCGATATCAGCTCCACACCGTAGCTCCGGCAGGCTGGTGCAAATTCATCCTTTTCCTCAAAGGGAAGATCCGGCAGGATCAGGCCATCAATACCCGTCTCCCTACACAAACCCAAAAACCTGTCCATACCATAGGAAAACACCACATTGGCGTATGTCATGAACACCAGCGGTATGTCGGTCTCCTTCCTTAGATTGCGAACCATATCAAAGATCTTATCCGTGGTCACCCCTCCGGTAAGCGCGCGAAGGTTCGCATTCTGGATCACCGGGCCCTCTGCAGTTGGATCCGAAAAAGGAATACCAAGCTCTATGATATCCGCTCCGTTTCTTACCATCTCAAGGACACATTCCCTGGTAGTTTCAAGGTCCGGATCCCCGCAGGTGATAAAGGGGATAAATACTTTTTTATCCTTAAATGCTTCACTTATCCTACTCATTGATATCCTCCCCTCTGTATCGGGCTATGGCCGCACAGTCCTTGTCTCCGCGCCCGGATATTGTTATAACTATTATCTGGTCTTTTCCCATTGTCGGCGCCATCTTTTTCGCGTAAGCAACGGCATGGGCCGATTCTATGGCAGGTATTATGCCCTCTGTTTTCGCAAGATACTCAAAGGCACACACTGCTTCTTCATCGGTAACGGGCACATACCTGGCACGCCCGGTATCATGCAGGTTCGCATGCTCAGGTCCTATCCCCGGATAGTCAAGCCCTGCCGAAATGGAGTATACCGGCGCTATCTGCCCATACTCATCCTGGCAAAAATATGACTTCATCCCATGGAAGATGCCCAGGCGCCCCGTATTTATGGTGGCGGCGGTCTCAAACCCGTCTATTCCCCGTCCGGCAGCCTCGCAGCCTATAAGCTGTACCGACTCATCCTCTATAAAATGGTAGAAGCTTCCGATCGCATTGGATCCGCCTCCAACACAGGCGATAACGGCATCAGGAAGCCGCCCCTCCTTTTTTAGAAGCTGCTCTTTTATCTCTTTGGATATTACCGCCTGAAAATCCCTTACTATGGTGGGAAAAGGATGGGGGCCCATGACTGATCCAAGGCAGTAATGAGTGTCGTCTATACGCGATGTCCACTCTCTCATGGCTTCAGACACAGCATCCTTAAGGGTGGCGGTACCGGTGGTAACAGGGACAACCTCTGCGCCCAAAAGTCTCATACGGTATACATTAAGCGCCTGGCGCTTCGTATCCTCCTCGCCCATAAATACCACACATTCCATTCCCATAAGGGCCGCCGCAGTAGCCGTTGCCACCCCGTGTTGTCCGGCTCCGGTCTCCGCAATAAGTCTGGTCTTTCCCATTTTCTTTGCCAAAAGTGCCTGTCCTAAGACATTGTTTATCTTATGGGCCCCGGTGTGGTTTAGATCCTCTCGCTTCAGGTATATCTTTGCTCCTCCCAGATCCTCGGTCATCTTTTTTGCAAAGTACAGCCTCGAGGGCCTACCTGCATACTCGTTAAAAAGCTCGTTCAATTCCCTGTTAAAATCAGGATCGTCCTTGTAATGATCATAAGCTTTCTCCAGCTCTATCACTGCGTTCATCAAAGTCTCTGGTATATACTGTCCGCCGTGTATGCCGAAACGTCCTTTTTTATCTGACATTTCTAACCTCCTCAACAAATCTTTTCATTTTCATGGGATCCTTTTTCCCATCGGTCTCCAATCCGCTGCTTACATCGACTGCAAAAGGCTCCAGCTTTTCTATGGCATAGGCCACGTTGTCCGAAGAAAGGCCTCCTGCCAGAAAATACGGCCTTTTGATGTCTTCCAAAAGCGCCCAGTCAAAGGTCTTGCCCGAACCTGCTCCCGAGTCGATCAGTACATAGTCAGCTGAAGAACCCATAACCTCATCGAGAATGCTTTTATCCTTTATCACAAAGGCCTTTATAATGGGCTTGTCAGTGTATTCCCTAAGCTTTTTTATGTATCCTTCATCCTCGTGGCCATGCAGCTGTATGACGTCTACGATCCCGGCATTGGCTATCTTTTCCACCGTATGAATATCAGCATCTAAAAATACACCTGCAGCAAGCACTCTTTCGTCCAGAGCGCCCTTCAGCTTTTTTGCCCTTTCCTCAGATACATAACGGCGGCTCTTTTCCCAAAACACAAACCCGGTATAATCTGGCAACAGCTCATTGACCGTTTCTATATCTTCGTCTTGCCACATTCCGCAAAGTTTTATCTTTGACATAGTACCACCCTCTTTATACTATCTGGCTTTTTAGTTCCGAAAGCTTCTTTGCCTTGTCGGGCGCCCTCATAAGGCTCTCACCCACCAAAACCGCATCTACTCCAGCCTCGTACAGCTCTGCCACATCCGAAGCCCCTTTTATACCGCTTTCCGCCACAAAGACCACTTCCTTTGGCACCAAAGACCTCAGATTTTTTGAATTTGCACTATCCACGGTAAAATCTTTAAGGTTTCTGTTATTTACCCCTATGATCTTTGCCTTACAGGAAAGTGCAGTCTCTATCTCCCCGGCGTCATGGACCTCCACCAGAGCAGAAAGCCCCAGGGATTCGGCTATATCTATATACTCCCTAAGCCTTGAATCTTCCAGGATACTTACGATCAAAAGCACTGCCGATGCTCCAAGAGTCCTGGCTTCAAATATCATGTACTCATCAACCGTAAAGTCCTTCCGCAGGCAGGGGATGTGTACACGTTGGGCTATCTGCTTAAGGTACTCATCACTCCCGAGAAACCATTTCGGCTCGGTTAAAACCGATATGGCATCGGCTCCGGCGCTTTCGTACTCTGCCGCTATCTTCATATAGTCAAACTCCGGATCAATAAGCCCCTTTGACGGCGAAGCCTTTTTACATTCACATATAAATGACATACCTTCCTTTTTTACGGCATCCAAAAAGGAGGAATTTGCGGGAAAAGCTTCAGCAAGCCGCCTCATTTCTCCCGCATGTATGTTGCTTTTTCTTTCATTCACACGTACTTTTGCGTGTGCTGCAAGCTCATCCAGTATCGTCATCGATTACTTACCTCTATCATCTTATCTAAGGTTTCAAGTGCCTTTTTAGAATCAAGTATCTTTGAAGCAAGCTTTATACCATCGGCAATGGAGTCGGCTTTTTGGCCGATATAAAGTGATGCACCTGCATTCAACAAAACAGCGTCTCGCTTGGGTCCCTTCTCTCCGGACAGGATCGCCCTTGTAATCTCTGCGTTCTCCTGGGGAGTTCCTCCCTTGAGATCCTCCCTGCCACAGCGCGTAAGCCCAAAATCTTCGGGCTTTATTACATAGGATCTATACCATCCGTCCTTTATCTCACTTACGGTAGTGGGCGCAGACATTGAGATCTCATCCAGCTTGTCCTGGCCGTATACCACCATGCCCCTTTTTACCCCGAGATCTATGAGCACCTGGGTAAGCGGATTTACAAGATATTCATCATAAACGCCCAAAAGCTGCATTGTGGGATATGCGGGGTTGGTAAGCGGCCCTAAGATATTAAAGACGGTCCTGAAGCCAAGCTCCTTGCGGATGGCCCCCACATACTTCATGGAGGTGTGGTATTTCTGTGCAAAGAAGAAGCACATCCCGGCCTCTTTTAACAGCTCCACACAACGATCGGGATCCTGCTGTATGTTGATCCCAAGCGCCTCCAGGCAATCAGCAGTGCCGCAAAGCGAGGAGG
>CAMOFS010000120.1 GCA_946613735.1 uncultured Lachnospiraceae bacterium
CTGCGCAAAACAGCGTCACCTGAATGGACATTCCTGATCCTCCGAAATAACCGTCTACTAAAATAGGGACTAAAATGGTCGCTCCAAACATTGCAAACATGTGTTGCAAGCCCAGGATAAGCATTTTTGGCGTCCCAAGCTTTGAAGCATCTCTGATGGCTTCTCTCTCCATAATTACCTCCTTTAGTGTGCAAAAAAATACCTTTGATAGTATACAAAAAATGGTCTGCCTTGGCAATAAAAAAATTGACTTATCATAGTACCTGCTCTAAACTATATACAGTATTAATCAAGCAACAAAGGAGAAGGACATGGAAAATGTATTTATTATGGACCACCCGTTGATTCAGCACAAGATCTCAATGCTTCGCGACAAGAACACCGGTACAAATGAATTCAGAAAAATCGTTAGCGAGATAGCCATGCTCATGGCATATGAAGCCTTTAGGGATCTCCCTACAGAGAACGTGGAGATCGAGACCCCCATCGAAAAATGTGAAACACCCTTTATCTCAGGCAGAAAGATGGCTGTAGTTCCCATCCTTCGTGCAGGACTGGGTATGGTGGACGGCATCACTACCTTAGTCCCCTCTGCCAAGGTCGGTCATATCGGACTTTACCGCGATCCTGAGACCCACGAGCCCTGTGAATACTACTGCAAGCTGCCTTCACCTATTGAGCAGCGTACCATCGTGGTTACTGATCCCATGCTGGCTACCGGCGGATCCGGTTCCGATGCCATCCGCATGATAAAGGAACACGGCGGCGTCAAGATCAAGTTCATGTGCATCATCGCTGCTCCCGAGGGACTGGAGCGTCTCCACAAGGATCATCCCGATGTACAGATCTATGTAGGACATCTGGATCGCCAGCTCAATGAGAATGCCTATATCTGTCCCGGTCTTGGTGATGCCGGCGACCGTATCTTTGGTACAAAGTAAGGTATATATATGAGTACTATATTACTGATAGATGATGATGAAGATATGTCACGTCTTGTGATCAACTGGCTGAAAAAGTCCGGTTACGAGGTGTTTTATGCCACCTCGGGACATGACGCTTTAGAGCAGCTTTCCGCTGTCAGGGTTGATCTTATACTTTTAGACTATGCCATGCCTGAAATGGATGGTCCCGAGGTCTTTAAGGTCCTTAAGGCAGACGACAGATTCAAGGACATCCCTGTTCTCTTCAGGACAGGTATGGATGACGATCTTACATCAGATCTTATTGATGAGCTTGGTGCCAAAGGCGTAGTCCCCAAGTCACAGGGAAAAGCATACCTTTTAAATGCTGTATCAGAAATACTTCAATGAGGAAATCATATAATGGACAATAATTCTTCACGGGTACTGATAGTCGATGATATGCCCGTTAACCGCATGATACTTGCTTCTCTCCTTGCAAGCAACGGCGTCATATCCGAACAGGTGGAAAGCGGCCAGGAATGCCTTGATCTGTGTGAGCAAAAGGATTTTGATCTCATCCTTATGGACCACAGGATGCCTGAGCTTGACGGCGTGGATACACTTGTCAGGCTCAAGGAGATCTTTAAGGAAAAGGATCGTGAAGTACCCGTGGTCTGCCACACCACCGAGGAAGGACGTTCCAATATCAATCTGTACAAGGCTGCCGGTTTTAGTGATGTGCTGATCAAGCCCATCGACCCCCAGCAGCTTTTAAGCGTACTTATGACCTATCTTCCCGAGGAGGACAAGGTATCCGAGCAGGAAGAAGAGCTGATACTTCTTGAGGAGAGTCCCAGCGAGGATTCTGATGAAGATGATCTCAAGGACGAGCTGGACAAGCTTCCTATGTGGCTTAAGACAGTTCCCCATATAGATCTGGTGGCCGGCATCAAAAACTGTGAGACAGCCTCAGAATATGTGGATGCACTTTATGTATTCCACTCTTCCATTATCCAAAAGGCCGAGGAGATAGAATTCTATCTGTCCCATGAGGACTGGACCATGTTTGAGCTGCGTGTTCATTCGCTAAAGAGCATGGCCGCTCTCATAGGCGCCAAAAAGCTCTCCGAAGCCGCCCGTGCCCTCGAGTCCGCTGCCAAGCTGGACGATCATTCCACCATAAGGCAGGATACTCCTGCCCTTTTAAAAGCCTACAGAGCCTTTGATGATCTTCTTTCCCGTATAGGCAGCGCCAACAAAGCTACCGCAAAGGGCTCTCAAAAGCCGGTCAAGTCAGCTAATATCCTTTCCACTCCCGTAGGCAACAGCAGGACTATTTTATTTATCCAGTCGGGCAACAGCATAGTTGCAACTGGGATAGACAACAATCTTAAAAAAGCAGGCTTTACCGTCATTACCATTCCGGATGAGCCCGATGCCATAATTGCCAGGAGATTTGATGCAGATATCATCCTCTACCTTCCCATGACAGGTGATAAGTCCCATATCGGTCTTACCATGAACCTTTTGGGAGAGCTGTGTCAGGATGACTCCAAGATACTGTGTCTGACCGGTGATATACCCGATATAGAAAATGCCATGGCAGCCTCCGGCTCCAACAGGGTTACCAAGTGCTATCCCAGGCCCGTGGATATCAAGCATTTTATCAGGGATATGAAAAAGTATTCCATGATGCAGCGTGAATACCATCGCAAAAAAACAGTCTTTATCGTGGATGACGATCCCGACTATCTGTCCGTCATCTCTCACTGGCTGTCTAGCGACTACAATGTATCCTGTTTTTCAAGCGGTGATGATGTTATGGACGGCCTTTTGACTGCCACCCCGGATCTCATCCTCTTAGACTATGAGATGCCGGAGATGGACGGATATGAGATAATGAAAAGCCTTCGTGAGGAAGAGACTACCAGAGAGATCCCCATCATCTTTCTTACCGGTAAAAATGACAGGGATCACGTTTACCGTATTTTAGGCTTCAAGCCCGACGGCTACCTCCTTAAGACCTCCGGCAAGGATTCACTTTTGGATGCCATCCGCAGGTTCTTTACAGAAGCAATATTCAGAACACCTGAAAGGGTCGGCTAAGCACCGGCCCTTTTTAATGTCTTAGAATTCCCTCATCTGGTAATCCGTATCACCGTCGATCATATCCAGCATTATATCAGCAAATCTGGGGTCAAACTGGGTACCCCTGCCCTTTTCAATCTCAGCTCGTATCACATTCTGGGGTAAAGGATCCCTGTAGCTGCGCTTCGATGACATGGCGTCATAAGCATCAGCCACACCTATGATCCGTGCTATCTCCGGGATATCATACCCAGACAGTCCGTCGGGATAGCCCTTACCGTCATATCTTTCGTGATGCCAGTGAGCACCGGTTGCAATAAATGGAATAGCTGTTATCTTTTCAAGTATCTCAGCCCCTATGACAGGATGAGTCTTTATGATGTCATATTCCTCGTCTGTAAGTCTCCCGGGCTTGTTGATGATGGCATTGGGCACACCGATCTTGCCCACATCATGGAGCATACCCGTGATGAAAACATTCTCCTGCATCTCAGCGGAATAACAGTATCTCATGGCTATCTCTCTGGAATAGGTAGCCACCCTCTTACTGTGACCGCTGGTATAGGTGTCCTTGGCGTCTATAGCTCCTGCCAGGGCCTCTGTGATCTGAAGGGAGATCTGCTGGAGCTTTTTTTGCTGCTCCTTTATCTCAGCCGTCTGGCGATCAACCTCATTTTGCAGGTCATTACGGAGGGTATAAAGCTCGATCATGTGACGGACCCGAAGCCTTAAAACATTGGGAGCCACTGGCTTCCTGATAAAGTCAGAGGCGCCAACCTGAAGGCCCCGCTCCTCGGTATCGATATCGTCGGTACCGGTTAAAAAGATGACAGGCACCTCCTCCATCCCGGGATGTTCCCTCATTTTGGATAGAGTCTCAAAGCCGTCCATTATGGGCATTTTGATATCTAAAAGCACCAGATCGGGAATGTGGATCTGCAGGAAATCCAGGGCGTTTTTCCCGGAGTTCACCATGTTGACATCATATTCGTCCTTTAATAAATTGTATATGGCGCGAGCCATGGTAGCATCATCATCTACCACCAGAATCCTGTTTAACATATTTTTTACCAATCCGAATCCCAGTCTGTGCTGTAATCTGAGCCGGAATCCCAGCTGGAATCTGAGTCGGAATCCCAACTGGAATCGGAATCATAGCCCGAATTCCAGCTATCGTCATCATCCCAAAAACTATCAGAGTCCCAATCACTGCTGTCATCAGAGGAGCCGCTGTCATACCAGGTACTGTCCTCGAAGCTCTTGCCCGATTCGTAATCAGCGGCGTATTCCGATGCCGTATCGGAATTAATGTTTTCATTGAGCTCATCACTGTCATCCAAATAAGACCAGTCATCGGTATCAGGATCATAGGAATACCAGGAGGAACCCTGATGATAATACCGGTTGCCGTCATAGTTGTAATAGCCGTCTGCGGGCGTCTTATCAAAGATGGCTACAAGCATACTAACAACAACTAATATGCCAAAAAGAACACATCCTATTATTATAAAAGGGCCACTACAGCATCCCGTTGGCTTACTTGGACTTGCCGGAGCGGCCGTGGGTGGGGGGCTTTGGTGTGACTTCTGATCTGCGATCTCGGACTTAAGGCGCTGATACAGCTCATTTACTGCATAGCCCTCGTCAGAGCCCTGGTAACGGATAGCACGACTTCCGTCTGCCTTGTTTTTATAGACAACAAAATCTCCGTCATCAGACTTATAGATACCAAAGGCCTTGGGCTCCTCGATATTCTTTCCGATGAAAAACCTTGTAACCTCTTCTGGAGGAAGGTTGTGGTCAACATACCACTGCTTCAGCTCTTCAATGGTATCGGGCTGATCACTGGCCATGCGGTTCTTATTGATAGTGGCACCGCAGTTGGGGCACTTGTCCAGCCCGTCATCTATCATCTGTCGACAATAATCGCATTTAACTTTCATCTATCTCCCCCTTCAGTCTTTTCTTCCAAATTAGAATAAGCTTAGTTAAGCGGCAATAAGGTAAGTCCAAAAATACTCCTTTAGTTTTCTATCTGATATTCTACCATTAAACCTTCTTTTTAACAAGAAACAAGAGACCGCAAATGCGGTCTCTTGTTTTGCCTAAAGATTAGGTCTGCATGCTGACTGAGTCAGCTTAGGGTCATAACCCCCGTCTTGGTGTGTGTGCCTGCATTTTGTTTTAATTCATCACAGGCGGTTCTGAATATGTTTCCGAAATCCGATTTCGTATTCTTTGAATTGACCTTCATAACTGCAGAAGCCCCTCTCGAATAGTCACCGGAACCGGAAAGATGAAAAACAGCTGAAACTTTCAAATACTCATCCATATCGTCACCTCCATGAAAAAATATTAAAAAGTTCCCAGGTACATCCTGTACCTGGGATTATATTAACACACAATATGTAGTTTTGCAAGCATTATCCACAATATCTTGTGTATTTTATCGAATTAATGTGGATATCTTGCGATTTTACGCTGATTTTCGTCGATATTTTCGTATAATTCCGCCAAAATTCTTAAAACTGCACCACTATATATGGTATCACTCCAGCAAAAGGAATTCCCTGATAACCTCAGGGACGGCCCCTTCATTATTATCAAGCTCTGTTACATAGTCTGCCACCTTTAGCGCATCAGGCACCGCATTTTTAACTGCTACGCCCACTTTGCATGCCTTTATCATGGGGATATCATTTTCCTCATCTCCGAACGCCATTATCTCATCCCGCTCAAGGCCGAA
>CAMOFS010000121.1 GCA_946613735.1 uncultured Lachnospiraceae bacterium
TTTTTATTATGACAATAATGGCACCGGCTATCCGGAGATGTCGTTTCACGGACTAAGCCCCTGGCAGCTGGACAGAGGTGCGGACACCCTTACCTTTGCCTATCTTTTTGCCGAGGATCATGTCAGATATGATACGAAAAAGGATGTGTTCATCTATGTTATGGTAAATGCTCATTGGGAGGGACATGATTTTGGCCTGCCAGTGATTCCGGCGGGATATGTGTGGAAGCTCGTGGCAGATTCGTCCGAAGCATCGTATCCGGTGGGGAAAGAAAAAAAGCTTGCTGACGCAAGCTGCTATTACCTTGGGCCGCGCAGTACCGTCGTACTGGTGGCATATAAATGATGATGTTACCGCCCTGGGGCGGTGACTTCTCTCATTATAGCACTTTTACAAAAAAAGCACAACTTGTAGATTAATCCGTTTTCTGTCATACTATATGTTGTAACCTGTATCTTTTCTTTTCTTAAGAAAAAGGAGGCGGATAATCTATGTCGAAAACATCTTCGTTACCCATCATTCTTATTGATGGTGTTCCGATGGAATTCACCTACGATGGTGAGATCAATCCCTCAGCATGGCTGTACCTTTCAGACGGGACCTACCTGGAGATCGAGCACGAAGAGAGAATGCCAGTAAATGAAAGATATTTCTACGTCAGGCATCATTGTTCGTGCAGGGATTACCGGATGGGGCTATATGCAGAGTCAGAGGGCTGCATGCTACAGATGACAGCGGACAGCTTTTCGGAAGCCGCAAGGATGGTCAGGGAAACGATAGAAGAAGCGAAAACACGAGACATTCACATAGAGGATCTCAGAAAAACGGCCTGAGAACAACTTGTTTACAGACATATCAACAAATGCCGGGTGGGGGGTGAGATCCCTCCACCTTTTGTATTGAAGGGGGATATATGGATAGGAAATATGAGATAGACACACCAGAAAACAAAGAATTCTTAGAAAGTAATGCCAAGGCGCTTTTGGACTTTGGAAGGCAGTTCGCATCCCCGGGTGGCGGGAGCTATTACCTTGGTGATGATGGCACACCCATAAAGGATAAAAACCGGGAGACGTGGATAACCTGCCGCATGGCCCATGTGTACAGTATCGGTACCATGAAAAAGGATGAAAAAAGCCGCAGTCTGGCGGAGGCTGCTATCAGGGGACTAAATGGCGAGCTTATGGATAAGGTCAACGGAGGCTGGTATGCGGGACTCACCATGGATGACAAGGTAGTTCCGTCAAAGCAGTGCTATGCTCATGCCTTCGTAATACTCGCGTCGACAAGTGCCATGCTGGCTGGGATAGATGGGGCCGAAGAGCTTTTAAATAAGGCTCTTTTAACCTATGATGAACATTTTTGGGACGAAAAAGAGGGTTTGTCCTGTGATACCTGGGATACGGAATTTAAGGTCCTTGATGATTATCGTGGACTTAATGCAAATATGCATACCGTGGAGGCTTTTTTGGCTGTTGCCGACTCCTGCGAGGATCTCCGTGACAAATACCTTATCAGGGCGGGGCGTATAATTGACCGGGTCCTGGACTGGGCAAAGGAAAACGACTACAGGATACCCGAGCATTTTTCCGTGGACTGGCAGCCTGACCTGGATAAAAATAAGGACAGACCCGATGACCCCTTTAAACCCTACGGGGCGACACCGGGCCATGGGATCGAGTGGGCTCGCCTTATATCACAGTGGAGTCAGGCAAAGGAGTCGCTGGGGGAAGATACCAGGGCCGGGTATGTGGATAATGCATGCAGGCTGTATGAACGGGCGATAAAAGACGCCTGGAACGCTGACGGATCTGAAGGAATAGTATATACTACGGACTGGGAGGGTAGGCCGGTGGTCCATGACAGGATGCACTGGACTCTTGCGGAGGCCATCAATACGTCCGCCGTGCTTTACAGGCTCACTGGTGAAAAGAGATATGCTATGGATTATGCTTCTTTCTTAAGATATATGGATGTAACAGTTCTTGATCACTCCTGTGGATCGTGGTTCCATCAGCTGGATGAGCACAACAAGCCAAAGGATAGTGTTTGGCCGGGAAAACCTGATCTGTATCATGCTTTTCAGGCGATGCTTATCCCTTATTTAAGTCCCGGGGTATCTATTGCGAAAGCAGTATTTAATGAGGAACGCTAATTTTTAGAAAAAGAGGGTTGACAAATTATATTTTGCGCAATATAATGTTGTCAAACACAAAATCAAAAAAGGAGGAATTTACCATGGGATTTTATGATCAGAGCGTTACAACAGCAAAGGGCGAAGAGGTGTCAATGAAGGATTTTGAAGGAAAGGTAGTTCTTGTAGTCAATACGGCTACCGGATGCGGCTTCACACCTCACTATAAGGATATTGAGGAGATGTACGAAAAGTATCATGACAGGGGATTTGAGGTAATAGATGTTCCCTGTAACCAGTTTGCAGGCCAGACTCCCGGCACGGATGAGGAGATCCACGAGTTTTGCACATTGAAGTACAACACCCAGTTCCCTCAGATGAAGAAAGCGGATGTCAACGGCGAAAATGCTATTCCTTTGTTCAAGTACTTAAAGGAGCAGAAGGGCTTTGAAGGCTTTGGCAGCGGCCCTAAGGCTCTTGCCATGGGCGCAATGCTTTCAAAGATCGACAAGGATTACAAGAACAATCCTGAGATCAAGTGGAACTTCACCAAGTTTGTTATAGACCGAAGCGGCAACGTTGTTGCCAGGTTTGAGCCTACTGCCAAGATGGATAAAGTGGATAAGTGTGTGGCGGAGCTTTTGTAAAGGAACCAGCTTTTATGGTAAAGGGTAATCTGAAAGTAGTATTGATAAGGGTTGCGATAATGATGGTCGGTTTGGCCATCGCGCACCTTGGTGTTACGCTGTTTCTATTGACAGACCTGGGTTCGGATCCGTTTAACGTTCTTATCCAGGGCCTGTTTAGGACAGTTTCAAAAGTGTTACCCTTCCTTACCCACGGCCGGGTGCATATTGCAGTCAGTCTTTTGATAATGCTGGTGCTTTTGGTCGTAGATAAGAGCTATATCAAGATCGGGACCATCCTGTGCATGGTATTTGGGGGTCCCATTATAGACCTTTTTTCTCTGATCCTTACGCCGCTTGCCATAGATGAGAAAGGATATCTGATACGCATCCCGGTGCTGGCGCTGGGATGTGTGATCCTGGCCTATGGCATGACGATCGTTATAAAATCGGAAGCCGGCACAGGGCCAAACGACCTTGTTGCGGTAGTAATAAGCGATAAATCACACAAAAGCTTTGGCCTTATCAGGGTACTGGTGGATTTCAGCTTTGTGATCATAGGCTTTATCCTTGGCGGCACATTTGGTATAGGTACTATCATATGCGCATTTTTGGTAGGGCCGGTAGCGGGAATCTTTCTTCCGATAAATGAGCGGCTGATCAAAAAAATAGTACGGGATTGAGAAAAAGGTGGAGAGCAAGAAGTATCTTTTCGAAGAGGACAGTATCTGGCATGCTTTTGCGGTAATGGCCTTACCGGCTATTGCAAGCCAGCTGATAACCCTCATTTACAATTTGGCGGATACGTTTACCGTTATCGTATCATATATAGTCTATGCGATGATAAGGAAAAAAGAAGGATGGCCCATGGCGGTATAGCAGATTACGCACTTTTATTTAGAGATATTCTTGACAAATCGATCAAAATGAATACAATGTTAGTTGAGGCTAACCACCGTTGTGTTGCGGTGGTTATCTTTTAGAAAAATGGTTAGCCAAAACTAACTGCGTGGAGGTTGATATGTCGGATAAATACTTGGCAACGCATTGCTCACCGACTCTTGCGGGTCTGAAAACTGCTAATCTCTTTTCGGCCGGAAGTAAGAGCAGCGAAGAGATAACGCGCGAATTGTGCAGGTTAAACAGATTGATCACTAAAAAGGGCTTGCGGGCTGTCCCGGTCAGGACAAATAATGGCCGCATACTGATATATCTGTACAGACCGGATTATCTGGCAAAGGATCTGAAGGATCCGCTGGCAAAGAGGATCTTAATGGAACGGGGCTATTCCTGTGAAAGTCCGGAGCGTTGTATAACCCAGCTTATAAAAAAGCTGGAGAGCGGAGAGGAGTTTCCCCACGAGATAGGTCTGTTTCTGGGATATCCTCCGACGGACGTCAAATGCTTTATGGAGGATCCTTCCTCGGGGGTACAGTGCTCCGGGTGCTGGAAGGCTTACGGGAACAGGCAGGAGGCAGAGCGAACCTTCAAGAGATACAAGAAATGCGTCGGAGTGTATTGCAGGCGGATATCCGAGGGCAGACAGCTTAAGGACATGATAGTAAAGACTTGTTAGTGCCCCTTAGGTCAGGAGAAAGAAGTGTATGAATACTGAGATCATGCTTGGACTGATGATCCCCTTTGCCGGGACAGCGCTGGGATCGGCGTGCGTACTGTTTATGAAGGAGCAGCTTGGGGACAAGGTACAAAAATCACTTACAGGTTTTGCGAGCGGAGTCATGGTGGCGGCTTCCATATGGAGCCTTATCATACCGGCTATGGAGCAAACCACAGGTCTTGGCAGACTAAGCTTTGTTCCGGCAGGAGTAGGGTTTTGGCTGGGTATCCTTTTTCTTTTGCTTTTGGATTCCGTCATACCTCACCTGCATCTTAATTCGGAAAAAGCTGAGGGGCCGAGGGCCAGCCTTAAAAAAACTACCATGATGGTGCTGGCGGTTACGCTCCATAACATACCGGAGGGTATGGCTGTGGGAGTGGTGTACGCAGGATATTTGTCCGGGAATGCGTCTATTTCTGCTGGTGGTGCACTGGCTCTGGCGCTTGGAATAGCCATTCAGAATTTCCCTGAGGGGGCGATAATCTCCATGCCGCTTTGTGCAGAGGGAAAAAGCAGGAAAAGGGCATTTTGGGACGGGGTATTGTCGGGGGCGGTCGAGCCTATAGGAGCAGCGCTGACCATAGTTGCGGCCGGGCTGATAGTACCGGCGATGCCGTATCTTTTAAGCTTTGCCGCAGGAGCTATGATGTACGTTGTGGTAGAGGAGCTGATCCCGGAGATGTCAGCCGGGGAACATTCCAATATAGGAGTGGTCATGTTTGCGGCTGGGTTTACGCTTATGATGGCTCTTGATGTGGCGCTTGGGTGATCCGAACAAAAGAAGTTTAATAATTCTATGACGCCAGCTCCATCGGATGGATGCGGATGATATCAAGGAGAGAAATCAGATGAGTACAAATATAATATGCACAGTCATAATTGTGGTGATACTGTTTTTTGCAGTCAAGTCTTCCATACCCCATTTCAAAGGGGAGGGGGCCTGTTGCGGAGGCGGAGGCTATAAGGAAAAGGCGAAAAAGCCTAAAAAGCTTAAAACCATAGTCAGTACTAAAGAAATATATATCGAGGGGATGAAGTGTGATAACTGCCGGGCCAGAGTCCAAAACGCACTTAATGAAATGGAGGATGTGAGTGCAAAGGTAGACCTCAAGGCAAAACGGGCTGTTGTAAGGCTTGGACGGGAAATAAGCGATGAAGAACTGACACAGATAATAAGCAGGATGGGTTATGAGGTAGTATCAGTGAAAGATGCCACTTTGTAAATAAAAGGCCGATATGATATAATGCCTACGGCGTTTTGTAAGAACAAAGGAGGGCATATGTTTTCTGAGGATTTTTCAGCTGTTTCAAATGCAGC
>CAMOFS010000122.1 GCA_946613735.1 uncultured Lachnospiraceae bacterium
GATCGGAAGGCAGAGCGTGATGCGGTAGCCCGGGTAAGGATACTCGTGGAAGGTATAGTCGTGGATACCGGAGGGGAAGGATTCTTCGCTGCGCTTTAAATAACAATAAGAAACGCGGTTGGCGTCGTAATCTATATGGATATCCTGACCGGAAAAAAGCCCCAGTCCAACTCCCACCAGCTTGGAAAAGGCCTCCCGGAAGGTCCAGATCCGGTAGAATTCCTCTTCACTGTTTTCTGAAGCAAGAAGTCTCTCATACTCTTGGTCATAAAAAAAACGCTTTGCAAGCTTCATGTAATCCTTTGCACGGCCTATGCGCTCAACGTCTACTCCCACCGGTGCATCACCTATGGCCATCACAACAAGATCTCCGGAATGCGAGATATTGAAATGGATGTTTTCGTAGGGGGATAAAAATAAGGGCTTGCCGTGGTCGTTTTTTTCTATTTCGGGACGGGCATCGCCAAAAAACTCCTTTATTACATGATCGTACAGTCGGTTTCTGGCGGTCTTTAGATCTATATCGCTGTTGCTTTTGTCAAATACATATAATTTCATGGTAAAGATCCTTCGTCGCTGCGCTCCTCAGGATGACAGTGGAGGGGATGGCCGGGCAGTCAGGATGACAAGTGGGCGGTCAGGATGGCTGGGGGCGGTCAGGATGACAGGAGCCATTCAGGATGACAAGTGGGCGGTCAGGATGAGTGGGCATCTTCAAAGATGTGGTGCATTAGTTCAAAAATCCGGTCGGTGGCACCGGTCATATACAGGTAGCCGATAAGGGCTTCAAGGCCGGTGGCCTTGTGGTAGTCGGAAATACTGGCATTTTTCGCAGAGGTCTTTTTATGTGCATTGCGACCCCGGCGGAGGATGTCCGCCTCCTCCTCGGAAAGCATGGGAAGTATCTCGTCATGTACCCTTGCCTGGGCCTCAGCCTTTACTATAGATGCGGCACGTCGGTTCATGACATTGACGGAAGCATTGCCCTCTCCCACAATGATCGAACGGACTATGAGATCGTAGATAGTGTCGCCAATGTAGGCTAAGGTAACCGGGTTGTAGGTGCGGATGTCCTTTTTTTCTATGTTGTAATTACTGATTATTTCTTCAAAATTCAGGTTAGTTTCCTCCTAAAAGATTCTTCGCTTCGCTCAGAATGACAAGTGGAAGCTCAGAATGACAGGTAAACCCTTGTCATTCTGAGGGCGCAAGCCCGAAGAATCTATCTTACAATCTTCGCTGTCTTACTATCTCATATGCAAGCACTCCGCAGGCGACGGAGGCATTGAGGGAATCTATGTCTCCACTCATGGGGATGGATGCAACCATATCACAGTTCTTTTTAACCAGAGGAGAGATCCCATCTCCCTCATTACCTATCACGAGTCCGATGGAGCCCTTGAGATCCAGATCATACATCACCGTGCCTCCCATATCGGAAGCCACAAACCACATGCCCTCATTTTTAAGGCTCTCCATAGTCTTGGACAGATTAGTGACCTTGGCTACGGGAGTATAGTTGATGGCACCTGCTGAGGCCTTGGCCACGGTAGAGGTAAGTCCGCATGCCCGGTGGCTGGGTATGATCACCCCATTGGCACCGGCGAGATTTGCAGTACGGATGATGGCTCCCAGATTGTGGGGATCCTCTATCCCGTCCAAAAGGATCAAAAAGGGCGACTCCCCTTTACTCCTGGCAGCCTCCAGCATATCCTCTACCGTGGAATAGGAATATGCCGCGATCATGGCGATGACGCCCTGATGCTTTTTTGTCTCGGACATCTGATCCAGCCTGTCCTTGGAGACAAAATTCACATATATCTTCTGTTTTTTGGCTTCTCTTACTATAGTCTGGGTGGGGCCGTCATTGGAGTGCTCAAGTACATAGAGCTTGTCCACGGTGGTATCGCTTCGCAGGGCCTCAAGGACTGCGTTGCGCCCCTCGATGATGGATGATGTATCTCTCATTTTAGTTCTCCGATAAATAAGGATCCTTCGCTACGCTCAGGATGACAAAAAAACTCTGGCTGATATTATATCCTCTCCCACTTAACTCCTTCGCGAGTGTCCTTTAGCTGTATGCCTTTTTTCAAAAGCTCATCCCTGATCTCGTCGGCACGGGCAAAGTTCTTGTCCTTTTTAGCCTGTGTACGCTCCGCAATAAGGGCATCTATATCAAAATCAAGCTCCTCCTCTTCTCTCTCAAGGATGATGCCAAGTACATCCGACAGGGTATATAGCCTGTCGTAAAGTGCTCCCGCCTGGGATGCATCAAGACTGTTGGCATTTTGATTGGCAAAACGTACAAATTCAAAAATGGCGGATATGGCATCTGCGGTATTGAAATCATCATCCATGGCTTCCTCATACTTTGTCACAAAGCAGTCGGTATCCTTTATAACGTCGCCATCAT
This sequence comes from uncultured Lachnospiraceae bacterium, assembly GCA_946613735.1. Next base: position 2,414 of record CAMOFS010000122.1, read on the forward strand.
AGGCGGCACCGTCCACACCTGTAGTCCTGCCGCTGTTTTTAATATCCGAAAGCTGACCGGCACAGGTAAGAATACGATCCAATGAATTTTTTGCAGCCTCCATAAGATCTGCAGAGAAATTCAGCGGGCTCCTGTAATGGGCCGAAAGCATGAAAAATCTCAGCACCTGAAGGTCATATTTCTCAGAAATCTCCCTGACGGTAAAGAAGTTGCCCAGGGACTTTGACATCTTTTTATTGTCGATGTTCAAAAAGCCGTTGTGCATCCAGTACCGGGAAAACTGCACTCCGTTGGCACCCTCTGACTGTGCTATCTCGTTCTCGTGATGGGGAAAGATCAGATCCTCTCCACCTGCATGGATATCGATCTCGTCACCGAGATACTTTTTTGCCATGACAGAGCACTCGATATGCCAGCCGGGACGTCCGTCACACCAGGGGGATTCCCAGTAGGGCTCGCCCTCCTTTTTAGGCTTCCACAGCACAAAGTCCAGATAATCCCTCTTGCCCTCGGCTCCGTCCACCTTGATGTCCCGGTGACCTCCTTCCAAGTCATCTATGTTCTTGTGGGAGAGCTTGCCGTAATCGGGATCACTCTTCACTGAAAAATAGACTGTACCATCTTCTGCCGCATAAGCATGCCCCTTTTCGATAAGCTTAGAGATCATATCTATCATACCGCTTATCTCCTTGGTGGCCTGGGGATGGGTAGTGGCCGGGCGGACATTCAGCGCCTCCATGTCATGCCTGCACTCATCTATAAAGCGTGCAGCAACCTGCTCAGAACTGCTTCCCTCTTCTATGGCCTTTTTTATTATCTTGTCATCCACATCAGTAAAGTTGCTGACGTAGTTGACCTCATAGCCTTTGTACTCAAAATACCTGCGCACAGTGTCAAAAACTATCATGGGTCTGGCATTACCGATATGTATGAAATTATAAACGGTGGGACCGCATACATACATGCGAACCTTTCCGGGTTCTATGGGCTTGAATTCTTCCTTACTGCGGGAAAGTGTATTAAAAATCTTCATTACTTATGTCACCTTTCTATTCAATCTCTCCTGGGACATCCGTTGCATCCGGCGCAATTCGGGGCAGACATATCGGATGAACCCTCATATATTCCCTCTATCAAAGCAACCGCGGAAGCAGCGATACCCTCCTGCCTTCCGGTAAAACCCAGGTGCTCCTCTGTTGTAGCCTTGATATTGATCATATCCGGCGAGCACTTTAAGGCAGTGGCTACATTTTCTCTCATCGCAGCGATATGAGGCCTCATCTTCGGAGCCTGGGCAATGACCGTAGCATCCACATTACCTACCACATATCCATGTTCCAAAAGCTTTTCTCTGACCTGTTCCAAAAGAGTGATTGAGGATATGCCCTTGTACCTGTCATCCGTGTCCGGAAAATGAGCACCAATATCATCTAATCCTGCCGCTCCCAATAGCGCATCACAGATAGCGTGTAAAAGCACATCAGCATCCGAGTGTCCCAGCAGGCCCTTTTCATGCTCTATCTTCACGCCGCCGATGATCAGGTCCCTGCCCTCCACCAGCTTATGCACATCATATCCGTTACCAATCCTCATTAAGCTTCTCATCCCTTCAATAATTCTTTATGTATTCTATATGTTTTATCTTTATTTTTCAACATTTATTACTTCAACAGAGGTCAAAAACAGTGCGCCTGCCAGCTCTCCGGGCATAAGGCTTAAGATCTCGAGCATATGGGCATAGTCGATCTCCTTGGGAGCCGCATGGTACAGGCAGCCCATGAGGTAGAGACTGTCACGGCTGAGCTTGAGCTCCATTGTGGTTTTGCGAAGCTTCAGTCCTTTGTTTAAAAAGAAGTCTGCATCCGGGTATTTGTCCCTGCTACCCACTCGCATTTTGATCTCATCAACAAGCTCACCCATCTTCCACACCTTATCATGGGGCAGTCCGCAGATATCAGCCGCTATCTCAGCACCACGGAGGAAATACCCTTCCTTGCCCATGGAGCGTCCCCTGGCGTATTTATCCAGCATGGAAAACATCCTCCTGGTCTCGCCGGCTCTCTTTATCCTGCTTTTGGTATTGAGATTGATGGCAGCCTCACCCCTGGCACAGGCTTCATTGAAGTGCTCAACCGCTCTCTCATAACCAGACAAGGACTTGGGATCAAAGCTGTAAACATATCCGCTGTAGCGTCCAAAGGTACGCATAGCATCCATATATCCCATATTGATATTCCTGTCGATCCGCTCCCTGTCAAAGGTGAGCATACCGCCCAGATCCTCGCTGGGGGTGATATAGGTAATATAGGGTCTTCCGGTATAATTAGGGTGTTGGGGATCGGTATGAAGATCCACCACGATAAATTCCCCGGCCCCCATAATGGCAGCAAGATCAATAGGCAGATTGTCATAATACATCCCGTCGATATAGTTGTCATTTCCTATCTTGTGCATAGGAAAAATGGGATAGACCGATGATGAAGCAATGACATAATCACACAAAAGCCCAATCGGTATCTCATCCTTGGGAAGACTAAGAGCCTTTCTGTCGTGGGCATTTACAGTGACCAGGCCATAGTCACAGTCACTTTTTCTTATACGCTCCTCATCTATGTTCTTGTGGACAAAGCCAATAAAGGGGGTATTATCAAGTCCTCCGTTTTTTATGGACATGTTCATGACGTCGGAAGGCTCGATCTCACGGGTGAGGATGCTTTTTAAAACATGAACCCTGCTCTTTTCCTCGCATATAAAATCCTCTGAGGTAAGACTGCTCCATATCCTTTCACATACGTCAAAATCCCCGGCAGCCATAAGGGCTCCGTTGATGGATCCGATGGATGTACCGGTGACTATCTGGTAGTCGATACCCAGCTCTCTTATAGCCTTCCATGCACCGAATTCATAGGCTCCCTTTGTGCCGCCACCGCTTAATACCACAGCACGCTTCATCTGACTTCCTCCTTACAAAACCAAAATGACCCCGCAAAAAATGCGGGGTCTTAACAGACTTAAAATGTGGACTACTCCTCTCCTTCCTCAAGCTTGGAAGCACGGCGCTCGATCTCCTTTTCCTGGACATCCGAGGGAGCCTGCTGGTACTTAAGGAACTCATAGGAGAAATCTCCTGCACCACCGGTCAGTGACCTTAATGCTGTGCCATAGCCGTAGAGCTCGGCATAAGGAATCTCCGCAAGAACCTCCTGCTTGCCGCCGTCTATGGGGTTCATGCCCATAACCTTAGCATGGCGCTTATTGA
>CAMOFS010000123.1 GCA_946613735.1 uncultured Lachnospiraceae bacterium
ACTATGGTGCCGATGACAGGCTGCACTGCCAGGGCAGCCCCCAGCTGACCTCTGTTATCAGCCTCCATATGGTCATTTATCCACGCATTAAAGCCGATATCGTTGCCCATGGAACCGAAAAAGCTCATAATGGCGGCCGCCGCCACCACGGTAAAAGCCAGTCCCAGATATACAGTTCCTTCACCTGCACCCTTTATATACTGGGTCAGTCCGAATACAATGGTAAAAATGCCCCAAAGGATGTATCCCCAGGACACCATCTTTTTACGGCTGCCCAAACGATCCGATACGCAGCCGAATAAAAAGGTGGACAGTGTCGTGGCCGTGGCCGATACCGCAAGCATCCACGATATGATGGTGGGATCCTTGGCAATCTTGGCGTATACAAAGGTGTTGAACCACTGGTTCTCCATGTTCCAGCAAAGCTGACCCGCCAATCCCAAGGCCCAGATCAGTGTCCAAAACAGAGTCTTTTTTTCTTTCATCTTCTCTCCCAAATATCAGCGATAAGCCAGGTTAGCCATCATACTCTGGATCTCCTGTCTGGTAAGGACCTTGGTGGTCCACTTTCCGTAAACCTTTTTGCCCTTGCTGTTGATCCTGTAGGCCCTGACCTTAAAGGCCACGTTGTCGTTATCCTGGAAGCCTACTTCGATCTTTGTCTTTTTGGTGGTCTTTGCCTTTTCAAATTTTCCGCCACTTTTGTAAAACATGTTGGCCTTGTACTGATAGCCATCCGCTCCCTTTACCTTTTTGATATTGTACCTGATACCGACAGCATCAGCGCTCACAAAAGCCTGGACTGATCTTATGGTCACCTTTCCCGGCTTTTTGGCGTCAGCCTTGGCCTGGGCACGGGCGGCAACAAGGGCTGCATCCGCTGCCTCTTTCGTGCAGGTCTGGCTTACAAAACGGCTGGCCGGTACTGCGGTCTCATCTGCCTTGGCCGGTGCCACCTCTATCCAGATTGTCTGCCCATAGTCCCCGGAGACCTCGATGTCCGCATAGTTCTTTTCACTCTCACCGCTTGAATAGGTGCTTCCATACTTTTTGGTGGCATCATAGTTTAAGTTATAGCGATACACATATTTTTCAGCGCCCTCGACCTCATCCCACTTAAACCTGAGATATTCGGTTCCGTCCTCAACCACTGCAGTAACCTCTTCAAAGGCTGCTATCTTAGAAAGTGTAGTACCCGGACTTATCAGGGTGCTTGCTGCAAAAGTCTCCGAAACAAAAACCGTCGCTGACGCAACGGAAACTGCCACTGTCAAAAAACCTGCAAATAATCTTTTTAATACTTTTGTCTTCATGTTTCTCCTCCTTTTAGCTTCAAGTCATTACCATAACACATTAAGAGTTACAATACCTACGCCGGACCCGGATCCCTGAACATGGTCTCAAACATCTTCTTTTTACAATACTTAGGGGTAGCAAGTCCTTCGGAATCACCATTGAAGTGCCTGAAGCCCCTTTGTCTTTTCGATATGGGAAGCCAGGACTTATCTGCTGGCTTACCTGTCTTGCAAAAGGCTGCTACGTTATCTATCATAACCGCACTTAGCTTTTTATCAAACTCCTCAAAGGGCCGCCAGCTTTTTTCCATGTTGCCAAACATGTACCACAGATCCGAAGCATGGAAGGCCTTGTATGAATTGCCGGGGAGCTCACGATCAAAAAGATAAGCGTACACCGGCGCGTGTCCCAGCTTCTCACAGGCGAGTGCCAGCTTAAGCGCCATGGGATATATAAGGATGGGCAGCATATCCTGAGATGTAATGCCCACCATCATGGGAACATCCAGAATGTCCCCGCACTTTACCGCTTCCTTCTGGCTTTTCTTATTGACCCTGCCGTCAATAGTGGGCTGGGTATGCTTAAAGCCGTCAATCATCCCATCCTGATCCTTGACGCTCTTCCACGCCCGCCATAAAACCTCGGGGTCCGCATTTTTCGCATCGCCTCCCGCAGCCTCACTGACCCTGCTCCAAAAATCGGAAACCCCGGCCTTTGTCAAAGGTGCCGCGATCCCTGGCACCACTCCGGCTCCCGACATCATCACGGCATGGGTCACCTTACCCGAAAGCGTACCGGAGCACAAAAGATCCATTACCGACATGGCTCCCGCAGACTGGCCCATGATGGTAATGTTGTCCGAATCGCCTCCATATGCAGATATATTCTCCCTGACCCAGTCCACTGCCGCCAGTATATCCATTAGGCCATAGTTCTCTCCGCCAAAAAGCCCAAAGACATTAAGCCGGTAGCCTGTAGACACCAGCACTACGTCCCTTTTTGCATACTCAACTGATGTCCCGTAGGGCGCCTCACCCACCGTACCGGTCTCAAAGGAACCGCCGTGGACAAATAAAAGAACCGGGCGGCTGCCATCCATACCGGGGGTGATGATATTCAGTGTCATGGGGCTGTCGGCATAATGCGGTGACAGTCGCTCAGACCGGAATTCCTTTGCATAAAAGGCGTCACCCTCATCCTCAAAGGCCGAAAGCTGGTAGCAGTCCGTCTCACCTGAAGTGGCATCAAATACGCCTTCCCAGTTTTTTATGACCTTTGGCCCCGAAAACCTTTCGGTCTCGGCGAAGGGTATACCCCTGAAAAAATGGTATCCCTCAAGCCTTTGTCCCTGTATCTTTCCACAGGGGGTATCGTACACTTCTCCCATACATCTTCCTCTATATGATTCTTCGCTTCGCTCAGAATGACACGGGAATCTCGCTGAATTATTTCATAATTCACCGAGCGGGATTCTTCGCTTCGCTCAGAATGACAATGCAGGCTGTCATTCTGAGGGCGAAAGCCCGAAGAATCTTTATCAGATCCCACCTACTTCAGTATACTCAATATCCCCCCAAAATTAAAGAGGATTTTGGTTGACAGACGAAGCCTAAAACAATAATATGACTCTATTATGAAGATTTTAGTTACAAATGATGATGGTATCAATTCAGAAGGACTGGTAAGGCTGGCAGAATGCGCCGGAGAATTCGGTGAGGTGTGGGTGATCGCTCCGGACAGCGAGAGGAGTGCTGCCTCACACTGCATCACTTTGCGCACTCATATTGACATCTGTCCTGTCGATTTCCCAATAGAAGGCATCAGGGCCTTTGCCTGCAGCGGCATGCCCGGTGACTGTGTCCGGGTAGGTGGGCTTAACGTCATGGACTCTCGCCCCGACGTTGTATTATCCGGCATCAACTTCGGATACAACGTTGCTTCGGACATCCAGTATTCTGCCACCTGTGGAGCTGCCTTTGAAGCCGAGTTCCAGGGCTACAGGGCCATTGCTGTATCCGAGGGTGGAAGTGGCTGCCACGAGGTGACCGACAGGTACCTTAGGGAGATCCTGGCAGAGGTACTGGAATATGAAGCTTTTGACCGGCAGATCATCAACGTCAACTTCCCGGACTGCCCCATCTCAGAATACAAAGGGATCCTGCGTGACCGTACTGTCTCAAAGGGTATGATCTATAAGGATATTTACCATGCCACTGAAAATCTCTCAAATGGTGGCACAAGGTACATGGTGGAGGGAATCCTGCAAAAGAAGGGCGAACCGGGCACGGACCTGGCTGCTGTGGCGGATGGCTATATCTCCATAGGATATGCGCACAATATCCACTAACATGGCAGTGCGGACAGTTCTTTTTGTCACATTATCTTTTGCTATTGCTTTTTTTTTCGTTAGCAAGTAAAATTGGGTTTATCAATTTTTATTTGAAAGGAGAAGTTACTATGGCTAAATGGGTATGCAGTGTATGTGGGTATGTTTATGAGGGAGACAATCCTCCTGATGAGTGTCCTGTATGTCATGTTCCTGCAGAGAAGTTCAAAAAGCAGGAAGGTGAGATGACATGGGCTGCTGAGCACGTGGTTGGCGTGGCAAAAGGCGCACCTGAGGATATCATCAAGGATCTTCGCTCCAATTTTGAAGGAGAGTGCTCAGAGGTAGGTATGTATCTGGCTATGAGCCGCCAGGCATTCCGTGAAGGATATCCCGAGATCGGTGACTACTATCACCGTGCGGCTCTTGAGGAGGCTGAGCATGCTGCCAAGTTCGCAGAGCTTTTAGGCGAGGTTCTTACAGATTCTACTAAAAAGAACCTTGAAATGCGTGTGGATGCCGAAAATGGGGCTACTGCAGGCAAGACCGACCTGGCAAAGCGTGCTAAAGAGCTTAATCTTGATGCTATCCATGATACAGTTCACGAGATGGCAAGGGATGAGGCCCGTCATGGCAAGGCCTTCAAGGGTCTCCTTGACCGCTACTTTGGATAAGACACTTATTATTGGGGATCGGGTGCATACGGCACCCGGTTCTTTTTTCTAAGGAGGAAATATGCAATACAGAAAGAATCCAAAAAATGGTACCGAGCTTTCGGTACTGGGCTACGGATGTATGAGGTTTACCAAGACCGGAGGTCAGATTGACCAAAAAAAGGCCAACGAAGAGATGAAGCGTGCCCTGGATCTGGGAGTAAACTATTTTGATACGGCCTATGTATACGGAGGCAGCGAGGTTGCTTTGGGCAATTTTATCAAAGAATATGACTGCAGGGATCAGATCAATATCGCCACAAAGCTGCCACAGTACAGGGTGACAAAGCCCGGGGAGTTTGACTCTTACTTCGATGAAGAGCTCAAGCGGCTTCAGACCGACCATGTGGAGTACTATCTCATGCATATGTTAAATGACGTGAAGTCCTTTAACCGGCTGTGTGAGCTGGGCCTTCGTGAATGGGTGGATGAAAAAAAGACGTCCGGCGCCATTAAAAACATCGGCTTTTCCTTTCATGGCGGCACCGGTGCTTTCAGGGATCTGGTGGATGCCTACGACTGGGACTTCTGCCAGATACAGTTTAACTACATGGATGAGCATGCCCAGGCAGGTATAGAGGGATTAAAGTATGCCCATGAAAAGGGTCTTCCAGTGATCATAATGGAGCCCCTGAGGGGAGGCAGGCTGGTAAATGCCCTTCCACAGGGAGCGCTTGATGAATTTGCCAGGATGCCCCAAAAGCGCACACCTGCAGATTGGGGTCTCAGGTGGATCTGGAACCATCCGGAGGTATCGGTGGTACTTTCGGGTATGAACGACATAGCTCAGATCGACGAGAACTGCCGTATAGCCACAGAGGCCACAGCAGGCAGCCTAAGCGATGAAGAGCTGGCACTCTACGGTAGGGTTTTGGCTGAGATCAATGCCAAGGTCAAGGTAGGTTGCACCGGATGTGCATACTGCCAGCCCTGTCCCAAGGGAGTGGATATCCCTAACTGCTTTGCTACCTACAACGCCAGCTACACAGACAACTACATGAATTCCTTCAGGGAGTACTTTATGATGACTACCCTAAGGAAGGACCGTGCCAATGCAGGCCTTTGCGTAAAGTGTGGAAAGTGCGAGACGGTATGTCCACAGCATATTGAGATAAGAAAAGAGCTGGACAACGTAAAACGACGTTTTGAAAACCCCATATACAAGATAGGTGCGGCAGCATCAAAGCTTATGTTCAAGTACTAGTTTTTTCGGTTGACATAACCGGGTGAAACTTATAGAATGTATCTTACTGGGCAGCCGGGGTGGTAGCG
>CAMOFS010000124.1 GCA_946613735.1 uncultured Lachnospiraceae bacterium
CGAGTCTGTCAAGCACTTTTTTGATTTTTTTTAAAATCTTTTGTACCGTTTTTTTCGCGGTGCGGATAGTATAATATCAAAATCTGGGGGGTCTGTCAACAACTATTTTGATTTTTTTTAAGAAATTTTATAATCCTTTTAAAAGCCCCGGAAGCACTGTGACAAGATTGTGCTCATACAGAAACTTTAAGACCATATTATTGTTGATATCCGTCACTAAGGCACGTCCCACCTCTGTGGCAGCAAAGACGGATACTGCATATAAAAGAAGAGAAACCACCAACAGTCCCTCAAGCACTCCAAACAAAAGGCCCGCGGCATGGTTGGCTCCGCCCAGAATGGGCGCATCGCTTATCAGCTTTATGACGATAAAGGCCGCAAGGCAGATCAGAAAGGCGACCACCGCTGCAATGAGTGTAGATATTCCCTTCATTATAGTAGCTGTTACCACGGTGCAAAGCTTGGATAGGATCATGCCCCTGACATCATCTGCCCCGCTCTCCGCTTTTTTCACAACATTCTCTCCAACTTCTAAAAGCAGCCCCTCCGGCAGCATTATGCCATATTCGTCAAAAAGTGCATCTTTCACCTTGTCCACATCCACGTTTTCATCACTGTCCAAAAATACATCAGCTGTAATATCTCCTGTCTCGTCATTCATAACCTCATATACCCGGTTGTACACGTCCCTTTCCAGCGCACTGTCCTCAAGATTGGCGTTGATCACAGGACTCACCCAGGTCACAAATACAAAAAAGAATACCCAGGATACCACACCGAAAACGATCCCCAGGATCCCCCTTAAGTATCCCAGTATCATCGTCGCTGCCATTATCATAATTACGGCTATGAATAATCCGTTTATCTCCATCATTTCAGCCTGATCCTCCTGATGGCACCCTTTTCCACCAAAACATAGCTTTTGGATGTCTCCCAGGGTATCATCTGATAAAAACCTTCATTAAAGTGATACTTAAACTTCTCCACTCCCAAAAGCGTAAACAGTGACACATCCTCGCCGTCGGTCAGCATCACCTCATCATTTTTGTTGAACTCACATTTTGTGTATGCAGTATCCGTAGGTATGCTGTACTTTTCCGCACCCGTCATGGAACATACCTTAAGTTCATTGCCCTCAGAGCCCGTATACACCATGCCGATGTAAGAATCGTTGTGAAAAACACTGATTATGCTGTCGGGCAAAAAGATCTCCGCCCCCACCTTGGGGGATGCCCCACCGGTGTATACCACTATCTCCGTATCACCAAATGCCACCAGCTTGTCATCATCCACAAAGTCTATATCGGGAATGACCATGTCGGAATAGGAATAACTGGCGGTGATATTGTCTTTTTGGGCTGACCCCTCACCTGTAAAATCATAGAAATTGAGGGTGGTCTTTACGTCCCCGTCATTTAAGTTGATAAGGGACAGGCCCATCCTCTTTCCGTCAGATGAAATGGCTATGGCCACGGGATACCCGGTGTTGGCCGTATGTACTTCTCCCGATGCCACTGTACTGCCATCCTGTGCATAGACAGTGATATATCCGGTGCTGCCATCCTGCATCAAAACAGCCGTATCGCCTGAAGCAGACACATCTGCATCCACTATGGGAAGGGTGGTGGATATCTCTCCCACATTCCCCGCCGAAGACTGGATGATCATCCTGGTCCCCTGCCTGTCATAGATTAAAAGCTTATCTCCACAGCTTTCGATATGAGGCTCATCCATCTCGTAGGTGCAGTTCCAGATCAGGTTACCGCTGTAATCCGTATAGAAAGCGCCATCCCTGCTGTAGGACAAAAGGTTCTCCCTGAAATCCGCATATTTGGTCTCATCCTCGTTGGCCAGGTCTATGGAGGACATCTCCTCATAATCATCATAGGTGGAAAAAAGCCAAAGTACCACCACGATCGCAGCCAGCACCAGCGCAATAAGCACAAAAATCAGGGCGCGCTTTCCTTTAGAAAGTCCGCCCCGATCTGTTTCAGCTTCTTCTATTTCTTCTGTTTCGACTTCAAAATCTTCCTGCATGATAATTACTACTAAACCTTATTTTAAAGGTAGGGATCCTTCGCTTCGCTCAGGATGACAAGAGAGCTATGGTCACCAGGGAGTCCAGGGCTGCCCGGGATGGCTATGTTGTTATCAGTATACAAACACTGCCACGCCGTATGCCGGGAGAGGATATGCCACGGAATAGTCCCTGCCGTCGCATTCCTGTGCCTCGGGCGTGTAGCTTTGCTTCCTCTTTCCATCACTGCCGCCATAGGCAGGTGCTTCACTGTTTAAAATAAGCTTGAGCTTTTTATTCTCAGGCACTCCCACGCGATAATCATCGTATGCCATGGGTGAGAAGTTCACCACAAATACCAGATTGTTCTTGCCTGACTTCGCTTTTCTCACAAAGCTGAATATATTCCTGTAGCTGTCATTGGCATTGATCCACTCAAAGCCCGCCCAGGAACTGTCCTGCTCATACATTGCCGGATATTTTCTGTAAATATGTAAAAGATCCTTCATCCAGTCGTTGATGGCCTTGTTCTCAGGATTATCCAAGAGATACCAGTCCAGCTCACGCTTTTCACTCCACTCCTGATACTGTGCAAAATCCTGCCCCATAAACAAAAGCTTCTTGCCGGGATGTCCCATCATGAAAGCATAGCCGGCCTTAAGGTTTTTGAACTTATCTCCTTCCAAGCCGGGCATCTTGTTGATCATGGAGCACTTCAGATGCACCACCTCGTCATGGGAAAGCACCAAAATGTACTTCTCATATTCATTGTAGCTCATGGCGAAGGTCATCTTGTTGTGGTTGTCCTTGCGGAAATAGGGATCCAGCTTCATGTAGTCGAGGAAGTCATGCATCCATCCCATATTCCACTTGAAGGAGAAGTTAAGACCATCATCCTCCACCGATCCGGTGACCTTGGGCCACGCGGTGGACTCCTCCGCGATCATGACCACTCCGGGGTATCTGCCGGTGATAAGCGTATTGATATGCTTGAAAAACTCAATAGCCTCAAGGTTCTCATTGCCACCGTATTCGTTGGCTACCCACTGGCCGTCACTCTTGCCGTAGTCCAGGTATAGCATGGAAGCCACGGCATCCACACGCAGTCCATCCACATGATAGGTCTCTACCCAGTTAATGGCGCTGCCTATAAGGAAGTTTTTAACCTCATTTTTTCCATAATCAAATATCTTGGTGCCCCAGTCGGGATGCTCGCCCTTCTTGGGATCGGCATACTCGTACAGAGGCTCTCCGTCAAAATCAGCCAGTCCGTGTGCATCACGGGGGAAGTGGGCCGGTACCCAGTCAAGGATGACACCAATGCCCTTTTTATGGAGATAATTCACCAGATACATAAAGTCCTTGGGGGTGCCATAACGCGAGGTGGGAGCATAATAACCCGTCACCTGATAGCCCCAGGAACCGTCGAAGGGATACTCCGATATACCCATAAGCTCTACATGAGTGTATCCCATATCGACCACGTAATCCGCAAGAGCCTTGGCAAATTCCTTGTAGGAATAAAAGCCGTCGTCCTCTCTGCCGGGGTGACGCTTCCATGAGCCTGGATGAACCTCGTAGATCGCCATAGGCTTCTCATAGTAGGGAGTCTTGTCTTCCCTCTTTTTTATCCATGCATTGTCCGTCCACTTATATCCGTCGGTAAAAAAGATCTTGGACGCGGTCTCCGGACGGAGCTCGGCAGATGTAGCAAATGGATCTGCCTTGTAAAGGCGCTCACCGCCCTTCGTATAGACCAGATACTTGTATAACTGCCCTTCTCTGGCCTCGGGGACAAATGCCTCGTAGACCCCCATCTCTCCGGGAGCCACACGCTCCATAACATGAGCATTTTCATTCCAGCCATTGAAATCGCCGACCACGCTGACCGCTGCCGCATGAGGTGCCCAAACATCAAAAACAACGCCCTCAACACCATCAACCACAGCCTGATGCGCACCAAGCTTACGGAAGATATCGTAATGTGTAGCCTGGCCGAATAAATAGCTGTCAAGTTCCGTAAAATTACTCATTTGTAGTCCCCCTTATCTGCTTACTCCATAAAGTCCTTTTCCCTAAGGATCAGTCTACCGGCCTCATCATAATGCTTTGACCCGAGTCTTCCAAAGAAACCTCCCAGGCCGGCCCTTTCCACATGGTCTATGGCTCTGTCCACTATCTCCTTGACCTCTGTAAGGTAGGTGGGATGATCTGCCCGTCCACATAGATTGATCTTGTCATACATGGCTAAAACACCCATGTCATCTATGCCGTAGCCCAGCTCGGAAGCATAGGTGCGACCAAAATCCACGAGCTCGTCTATAGTCATAACCGGGATTGATATCTTTTCGGTAAACATAGCAGCAAACTGGCCGTTGGCATTGAGCATACGATCCAGATGCTGTCTGGTATCCTCCAGTATCACCAAAAGCCCCGATGTGTCCTGCTGCATCAAAAGCGCCATGGTCACCGAGGTGTCCCTGGAGATGTCTCCGGCATTCTCCACGATGAGGCTTCCTCCCGATACTGCAGCAAAAAGCTTCTGTATGTCCTTTTCGTTGAGCCTGTTACCATCTATCTTACCCACATTGCCCTGAAGCCTGCCTGTCTCCTTTTGGAGGACTTTGATCAGGTTCATAGCCATGGTAGTCTTGCCACTGCCGCCACCGCCGTAGATCAGCACGTTACCTGATGATGCATTCTGATCCTCGGAAATGAGCTTTGCCCTGGTGCGGTTCAGTACCCGGCTTAAGGTCTTTTCCATACCCACTATGGGTGTAAAGTAGGAGAAAATCTCCTTTTCCTCCTCGGATAGCGTAAGCTCTGCGCCCTCCGATTCCTCAACCTCTTTTTTGATCTCTGCCGTCACATCAGCAACGGCCTTCTCCAGATCAATGGTGTTGCCGAGATAGATGTCCTCTTCCTTTTCCAACTCTGCCTCGGAGGGAGCTTCATCGCCCTCCAGCTTGTCTATCTCCTCCTGCAGTATATCGTTGAGATCGGACACCAGTCGGACGGCCTTTTCAACCTCATTTTCAGGCTCCCCAGCAATCTCCTCCTCGGTATCATCTTCGTCGGAAGGTTCCTCGTTGGAACTCTCGCTGTCAAAAACCTCCTCTTCGTGAATCTCCTCTGCCTCGGCGATCTCGTTTTCTTCTATGATCTCATCTTTGCGGGCATCCTCGTCGGAAAGGCTCTGGGGCTCCCAGGGCTCAGGCGCCACCGCCCCAACGGGCGGTACCACCACCGGGATCTCGAGCCCCACACCGGTCTCCACCCCGTCCTCTATCCTGGGGATCTTGAAGGTGTCAGTCTCTGCTGCCAAAAGCTCTTTTTTGTCTTCGGCAACCTCCGGCTCCTCTATGGTCTCTGTATCCTGTGTCTCTTCAGGTTCCTCGGGCTCCTTGGAGAGTATCTCCTCCTTCAAAAGCTCCTGGGGCGTCATCCCGGCATCCAGCTTGGGAGTCACGTCCTCTAACCTGTCCATGATATAGTTAGCTTCCTCTAAGGCCTTAGCCTTGGTCTGCTCAAACTTCTTTTGCTTGGCCTCCTCCAGAGCCGCTGCGGCTGCA
>CAMOFS010000125.1 GCA_946613735.1 uncultured Lachnospiraceae bacterium
ACGGATGTTTTAGTGACAGGCTACGACATCATCTTCTTCTGGGTAGTAAGGATGGTATTCTCGGGATACGCCCACACCGACAGGTCTCCCTTCCATACGGTCCTGATACATGGCCTGGTCCGTGACGACCAGGGACGCAAGATGTCAAAGTCCCTGGGCAACGGCATCGATCCCCTGGAGGTCATCGACAAGTATGGTGCAGACGCCCTTAGGCTTACACTCATTACCGGTAATGCACCGGGTAACGATATGCGTTTTTACTGGGAGCGTGTTGAAAACTCACGTAACTTTGCCAATAAGGTGTGGAATGCGTCCCGATTTATCATGATGCATCTGGAGGCCTTTGACGGCAGGGATCCCGGAACAGATGCCCTCCACGAAGAGGATAAATGGATACTCTCCCTGGTCAATACCGTGGCCCGGGATGTTACAGAGAATATGGATAAGTACGAGCTGGGCATCGCAGTCCAGAAGGTATATGATTTCATCTGGGACGAGTTCTGTGACTGGTATATTGAGATGGTCAAGCCCAGACTCTATGCCAAGGAGGAGGATCCCACCAGTGCCAATGCTGCACTCTGGACCCTTAATACAGTACTTACCAATGCCCTTAAGCTTTTGCATCCCTTCATGCCTTTTGTGTCAGAGGCCATATTTACATCTCTGCATCCGGAGGAGGAGTCCATTATGATCTCTGACTGGCCGGTATACCGTGATGACTGGCATTTCCCTGCACAGGAGACAGAGCTTTCCCACGCCAAGGATCTGGTCCGCGGCATGAGGAATCTCCGTACGGATATGGATGTTCCGCCTTCCAGGAAGGCCAAGCTCTTTGTTACATCCACCAAGTCGGACATCAGGGAGGTCTTTGACAGGATAAAGCCCTGCTACCTGGGACTTGCCGGTGCAACTGAGGTTTTGGTCCAGGAGGGCAACGCAGGCATTCCGGAGGATGCCGTCAGCTTCGTCATTCCCGATGCCATCATATACGTTCCCCTGGAGGATCTGGTGGACAAGGCCAAAGAGATCGAGCGCCTGAACAAGGAACGCGACAGACTGGCGAAGGAACTGGCCAGGTCAAAGGGTATGCTTTCCAATGAAAAGTTTTTATCCAAGGCTCCGGCTGAGAAGGTGGCCGAGGAAAAAGAGAAGCAGAAAAAATACGAGTCAATGATGGCTGATGTCGAAGCGAGACTCGCAGCCATGAAATAGGATTATCTTAAAGAGGTAGTAAAATGGAAAACAAAGATCTTTTAAAAATGTGTGACCACACCCTGCTGAAGGTGGATTCCACCTGGGATCAGATAAGCCAGCTTATCGATGAGGGTATTGAATACGGATGCGCATCAGTCTGCATCCCCGCATCCTTTGTGGCTACGGCTTATGAATATATCAGGGACGAGGGCGCAGACCTTCCCGTATGCACCGTCATCGGTTTTCCCAATGGCTACAGCACCACTGCCACAAAGTGCTTTGAGGCACATGATGCGGTGGAAAAAGGAGCATCAGAGATCGATATGGTCATCAATGTGGGCTGGGTCAAGGAAGGACGTTATGACTTTGTGCTGGAGGAGATCAACGCAGTTAAGCAGGCCTGTGACGGCAGACTCCTCAAGGTTATCATCGAGACCTGCCTGCTTTCTGATGATGAGATCGTAGAGATGTGCAATGTGGTATCTGAGTCTGACGCCGACTACATCAAGACCTCCACAGGCTTTTCCACTGAGGGTGCGACCTTCCATGCCGTGGAGCTTATGGCAAAAAATATGACAAACGGTAAAAAGATAAAGGCAGCAGGTGGTATTGCCACCATCGATGATGCGGTTCGGTTTGTCGAGCTGGGAGCAGACAGACTGGGCACCAGCCGTTTGGTCAAGCTTATAAAGGGTTAAAAGATCCGCCTGACGGGTACCCAGTCATTCAGAGGATACCAGGTCATTCAGAGGATACCCAGTCGTTCAGACGTACACCCTGTCATTCTGAGCGAAGCGAAGAATCTTTTTTTCGGAGACTATTTGTATGATAGATTTTGAAGAAGAACTTAAAAATTTCACAAAGAGTATAGAGGTAGAGGATGCCGAGGACGCTATCCAGAGCCGTGACCTTACGGATATGATAGACATTCTTAAGGAGATCACCATGGAAAGGAAACGCAAGGGATGAATTGCTACGTCTGCAACATGGTGGTGGACCGGGAGGACGTGTGTCCGGTCTGCGGTGCTGATGTGAGGGCATACCGTCACATCATTAAGGCTTGTGATGAAGCCTATAATGACGGTCTGCGCCGCGCTAAAATGAGGGATCTTTCAGGAGCTATGGAGAGCCTGAATAGAGCCCTTCGATTTAACAAGCGCCACAAGGATGCCAGGAATCTTTTGGGGCTGGTGTACTATGAGTACGGCGAGCCCGTCCAGGCTATGCGTGAGTGGGTTATCAGCAAGAACTTCTCCCCACAGAACAACAGGGCAGACCTGTACCTGGGCAAGATAGCTCATGGCAGCGGTGCTCTAAGGCAGCTGGATATGACGGTTAAAAAATACAACCAGGCTATAGAGTACTGTCATCAGGGCAACCGTGACCTGGCCAAGATCCAGCTTAAAAAAGTCATAACCATGAACCCCAAGATGGTCAGGGCCAGGCAGCTTCTGGCTCTTTTGCACATGCAGGACAATGAGTGGGAGCAGGCCAGAAAGGAGCTTTCCGCTGCAGGCAAGATCGATATGTCAAACCCCCGTACTATCGAGTACATGCAGGAGGTCAAAAGCGTCCTAAACAGCGACGAAAAAAAGAAGAAAAAGAAAAAGCAGCCCAAGCCGGCATCGGTGGATTTCAGGAACAATCCCGAGACCGTGGTCATGCCGAGGCAGACTTTGGTGGAGACCATTGACAACATGAAGGGCGGCATTTTTAATATACTCATCGGAGGCCTTATAGGCCTTTTGGTAACCATGTTTTTGGTGGTTCCCACAGTCAGGCAGAATGCCAATTCCACCGCTGCCAATGCTCTGGTATCCGCCAATGAAGAAGCGGCCGGCAATGCCAGTGACATAGTGGCACTCAAGGCACAGATCGATGATCTGAATAAAAGGCTGGAAAAGTATGAGGGACAGGCTGACATCAAGGCCTCTTATGAGCAGCTTATGAAGGCCATATCCATGATGAATTCCGAGGAGCCGGATGCCAGGGTGGCAGCCACCGAGCTGGAAAAGGTCAATAAGAGCCTTTTGGAAAATGAGGGCAAGAAGACCTATGATGGGCTTTCTTTAATAGTTGACGCAGCCGTGGCAGATCAGTATTTTGCTGAGGGAGAGGAGGCCTTTAATGAAAAGGATTATCCCACTGCCATAGAGGCATATCGTGAGGTGATCAAGTACGACAAGACCTACGGGGATGGCCAGGCTATGTTCAATCTGGCCCGCAGTTACCAGCTTTCCGAGGATTTTAAGAATGCTGCAAAGTACTATAAAAAGACTGTAGAGCTGTTTCCTGACAGGCGTATAGCAGGCCAGTCCCGGTATAGGATCGGCCAGTTGCCCGAGGAGTACAGGGCTATGGAGGACTAGCTATGGAAAAATATGATGTAACAGGGATGAGCTGCGCTGCGTGCGTGGCTCATGTTGAAAAAGCGGTGCGTTCTGTTCCCGGCGTAAATGATGTATCGGTCAACCTCCTTACCAATTCGATGGCGGTTTATGGTACGGCTGACGAAAATATGATATGTGATGCGGTTTCCAAGGCGGGATACCATGCGTCCCCGGTGGGGGCTTCTTTAGATAAGGCAGGAGATAAGCCCCAGGACCTGTCCGACAAAGAGACACCTAAGATGATACGACGGCTGATATTGTCAGTCGTTTTTTTGCTGCCCCTTATGTATGTGTCCATGGGACATATGATGTGGGGATGGCCGTTGCCGGTCTTTTTGCAGGATAATCATATCGGTATGGGTATATACGAGATGCTCTTTGCCATAGTGGTTATGTTTATAAACCGCAAGTTTTTCATAAACGGCATATCCGGAGCCATACACAAGGCTCCCAACATGGACACCTTAGTGGCCCTGGGATCCGGGGTTTCCTTCGGTTACAGCGTGGTGATACTTTTTGCCATGACCTATGCGGCATCGCATAATGACAGTGAAGCGGTAATGGGATATATGCATGAGTTTTACTTTGAATCCGCAGCTATGATACTTACACTCATCACTGTGGGAAAGACCCTTGAGGCATATTCAAAGGGACGTACCACTGATGCCATAAAGGGGCTGTTGGAGCTGGCGCCCAAAATGGCTACGTTAAGGCGTGACGGCAAGGAAGTGGTCATACCGGCAGCTCAGGTAAAGGTGGGAGATATATTTATAGTCAGAGCGGGTGGAGCCTTTCCGGTGGACGGAGTGGTGACAGAAGGCAGTGGCAACGTAGACGAGTCTGCCCTTACCGGCGAGAGTGTGGCAGTGGAAAAGGACATCGGCCATGAGGTATCGGTGGGAACCATTCTTCTTTCGGGTGAGCTTTGCTGTGAGGCTACACGGGTTGGTAGTGATACCACCCTTTCAAAGATAGTGGAACTGGTAAGTGATGCGGCTGCCACAAAGGCACCTATCGCCAGGGTGGCGGATAGAGTGGCAAATGTATTTGTGCCGGTGGTTTTGGCCATTGCCTTTATTACTGCCGTGGTATGGCTGGTGATCGGGGCTCCCATAGGCACCGCCTTGTCCCATGCCATTACGGTTTTAGTGATAAGCTGTCCCTGTGCTCTTGGACTGGCAACTCCCGTGGCTATCATGGTGGGAGGCGGAGTGGGTGCCAAGCATGGCATCCTTTATAAGAACTCCGTATCACTTGAGCAGGCCGGCAGGGCGGATATCGTGGTGATGGACAAGACGGGCACCATCACACAGGGACTTACGGACGCTCCCGATGAGATCAGGCCTGAAAGCGCGGCTGCCATCAAGGAGCTTAAGAATATGGGCTTTTACACCGTGATGCTCTCCGGAGACAAGGTGCATATAGCCGAAAGGATAGCAGCCCAGGCCGGAGTGGATGAGGTCATAGCCGGGGTACTTCCCGATGGTAAGGAAGCTGTCATAAGGAAGCTTCAAAAGCATGGCTCGGTCATAATGGTAGGAGACGGCATAAATGACGCTCCCGCCCTTAAGCGTGCAGAGGTTGGCTTTGCCATAGGAGCAGGCAAGGATATTGCCATAGATGCGGCAGATGTGGTGTTGGTCAATTCAAAGCTTTCCGATGTGCCGGCGGCCATCAGGCTGTCAAAATCGGTGCTTAATAATATCAGGGAGAACCTCTTTTGGGCATTTATCTATAATGTGATAGGCATCCCTCTTGCGGCGGGAGTATGGATACCCATTACTGGCTGGTCGCTTACTCCCATGTTCGGTGCAGCTGCCATGAGCCTTTCCAGCTTTTGTGTGGTGATGAATGCCTTAAGACTCAACCTCATCGATATTTATTCGCCGAAAAAGTTTTTGAGACAATCCCCTTTTAATGACGGGGAAAAACTGTATAATAAAGAAAAAAACGGAGGGAAAGACGCTATGGAAAAG
>CAMOFS010000126.1 GCA_946613735.1 uncultured Lachnospiraceae bacterium
GCCGCCTCAAAGTTATACAAAAGAATAACCGGCATACCCATAAGATATATCCTCAGATATAAAATCGCCATGGGGAAAACTTCCTCCGGAACTCCCATCAGCGTAAGAAGTGGACGGGATACGAGTATCCCCAAAAAGGCGACAAAAAAGCCTGACATAATGCTTATAATTATAGCAGTATGCACGGCCTTTTTAACGTCCTTAAGCCTGCCCTGTCCGATATATCTGGCAATAGTGACATTTGCCCCAAGTGATATGCCAATAAAAAGGTTGATCATAAGTCCTATGACCGGTGCATTGCAGCCCACGGCCGCCATGGCATTCTTGCTGGCATATCTGCCGACCACCATAACATCCATAGCATTAAACACCTGCTGCAATATTCCTGTTGCAGCAAGTGGAATGGCAAATTTTAAAATCTTGTCAGCAATGGATCCGTTGATCATGTCCATGCCGGTATTAGTTTTACTCATGCGCTCATCCCTATTTCACCCGGAAGAATGTCCTCGCCCTCATTCTATGACAATCATCTTCGGTCTGCAAGGATCATCTCCAGAAACTCTCTTATCTCGTCATATCGTCTTTCCATAGCATCATGAGCCCGGGCCGGCACCCAGTTGCCATGATGGTGATGTATGGTGTATGTCAGCTCTGTCTCATATATAAGCCCTGTATCAAAGCTTTTGGCGCTTAATACCTCAAAGGGATAGACCGTGATATCCTCCACAAACTGAAAGCCGCCATTCTTTTTTAATCCGTGTTTTTCTATTACCTGGGTATACCTCACCGGACAGGTAGAATTGTCCCAGGTGCCATCCTCTTTAAAATAGCTCCTGCTCTCATAGCTCTTGCAGATCTCGTCTATTATCCTGTTTCCCTTACAAGCCCCCATTCCCGAGCCACACTCTATCCTGCCCGGCGACTCAAAACTCATATATGCATCATTATACAAAAGATCATCAATGGGTCGCCGCATCTCAACATCCAGATCCATATATACGCCACCGTATCTGCGAAGCACATCCACCCTGGCATAATCCGATGCAAAAGCCCAGTTTTTATCCTCTATGGCCTGATCGAAAAAAAGACAGGACAGTGATTTATAGCTATAAAGATCCCATATTTTGATCTCATAATCCGGGGCATACCTTTCCCAGGACTTAAGACACCTCTCATATTCTTCTGGCAGCTTATCCCCCGAGAACCAGAAGGTGTGGATCACCCTTGGGATAACCGGCCGACTATTCTTTTTGTACCCCACTGGCGGCTTATCTGCGGCAAGCATAAGCTTGTCCTCATACAACGCTTCCAGGAAAATGGATGGAATAGCGATAATGTGTGCCAATCCGGGATCCTTTTTTAGCTGTGATATGAGCTCCCTGTATCCGGTGACCGCGACAAGTATCACCGCCCTCTCCACAGACAATATGGAAAGCTTGCCGCAGTCTTCTACGGTATCAGCAAAGCCTTTCACATTATCTATAAGACCGCTGACACGCAAAAAGGGCAGCGTCACATTTTTAAAATGCTTTCCACTACCCAAACAATAGATATCTTTGGTTTTCAGGTCTTCGAACAGCTCTGTGATCTTCTTGTCCATACCGCAAAACCCGTCCTGAAAATGCCCTATCTCATATACTTTGCCACCACCGCGTACACTCTTTCCTTATCTAAGGGCTTGTGCATAAGCTCGCATATACCGGCTATCTCCGCCCTTACCACGTTAAAATACTTTTCATGTGCGGCAATAATGATTATCGGAACATCAAGGGTTCCGGGCAATGCATCTATGGCCCTTATGTTGAGAGCTATGTCTACACCGCCCATCCCGGGCATTTTTACATCCAGGATCAAAAGGTCAAACCTTCCATGCTCATCCCGGAAGGTATCCATGACTTCGCTTCCGTCCATCACGGATATGACCTCCGCTCCCTTTTCCCGAAGCGTCGTTTCAAGCATCGTAACTATACTTTCATCGTTATCAGCAATAAGGATCCTCTTTCCTGAAAAATCATAATCCATTTGATTAAAAGCCCCTTCTGTGGTCTTTGATCTTAATCTGTTACTCCGAATCGGATCCAATCTTGAACCGGCGTACTATCTCATCCAGCGTATCCACCGCATTCTTGGTGTCCGAAACGCGCTGTGTGACATCATCGGTACCTGAAACGATACCTGAAGTCTTTTCTGCAATATTGGAAACCCCATTAGCGGAATCCCCAACAGTGTGCGTGATGTCGCTTATAGAATTTGCAATCTCATTGATAGAATTATCAAGGTTTTCCACCCCATTTTTGATGGTCTCCATACTGTCACCGAAGGCTCCCGCATCCTGCTGATACTGGATACTTACATCCTCGAACTTCTCATAATCTGTAAGGACATTTTTCGCAAGGAAGTCAGTGGTCTGCTCCAGGCAGTCTGCCATCTGTGAAACTGCCGCGTTAACCTCACCCACTATTTCGTTGATGTTGCCCACTGCCGAGGAGGTATCATTTGCCAGATTGCCAATCTCACTGGCTACAACAGCAAAACCCTTTCCTGCCTCGCCCGCACGTGCAGCCTCGATGGAAGCATTCAGCGCAAGAAGGGAGGTCTGAGATGAAATCTCCATAATAGTGTCTGTAAGGTCATTGATCTTGTTGACAACCTTACTGCTTTCAATGGCGCGGTCAGCCTGCTCCCTGACCTGATCGTACATGTTACGTGTCTTTTCAGCAGCCGCTGATGTCTCATTTTTAAGGCCCTCTGCCTTTTTCTGGATGTCCACAGACATCTGTGTCCCCTCTGAAGCAAGCTCCCCGATCTTTCCGGCCTCTGACTGAACATCACCGATGTTCGCATTAATGGTGTCAGTAACCGCCGATGCCTCCTGCATGGAAGCCGCCAGCTCCTCCGTAGTGGCTGAGTTGTCCGAACACATGGAGTTAACATCTGAGGTTGTGCTACGCAGAGTCTCTACATTATCCGTAATGCGGTCGCCTGTCTCAGAGATCTCTCCGACTATATGTCTAAGGTTAGACCTCATTTGGCTAACCGCCTTTGCCATCATGCCGATCTCATCTTTACGCTTCCTGAGTGAAGCTCCCTTTTTGGTATGAGTAAAATCAAATCTGGCAGTATTGTCTATTATCTCACCCACATCTTGGAGAGGCTTAAGAAGCGCCTTAATGATGATGTAGAAAAATACCATGGCAAGTACTATAACAGCAACCATAATGATGACCAGCTGTCTGGTAAGCTTGTTAACGGGTGCCATGATCTTGTTATAATCACCTGTAACTATGACCATGTTTCCGGCAGCTGTAAAAGCATACCCGGCAAACTTCAGATCCCCCTTATACTCGTATATCACGGCTCCCTGGCCGATCTGCTCCGGGGTCTCTCCGCCTTCAAGCCTGCTTACCAGGCCCTTTACTGCCGCATTTTCAACCTCAGCGCCTATCTTTTCAACGGTGGGATGCCACATCATTATGCCATCCGAGCTGACAAAGTATGCATATGAACCTTCAACCCCCTCAAGTGAAACCACTGACAACGCCTGCTTGTAGGTGTCAGCCAGTGTCTGACGGTTGGCATCGGGATCCTCTGTGATGAGGTTATGCATATAGTGCTCCATATCTACAGAATTGACTCCGATCATCAGCTGACCGCTGGAGATCATCGCATCTGCTGTAGCCTGCATGCTGGCATCCACAGCCGACGCAGCCGTCTGTGCCACGTTCATGGTATATTTCTGATATACATCCTCTAGGGTATTTCTGGAACTGGATATCGCAAGTCCGCCTATAGAACCCACAGCCAAGCCCCCGCCTATAAGGATTGCTATGACGATCTTAAACGCCAAAGATGAGAAAAAACCCACCTGTTTAGAATCTTTTTCTTTTACCGCTTTGTTCTTTGCCATTGAAAGTACCCCCAAATAATAATATATTAGTGCCGGTTACTGCCGACACTATATCAATTATAATTTTACACATATATAATGTCAAACTGTAATCTCCACCAGATTTCCCAGATTTCCCAATTAAATAATAGTCGAAAAACTGTTGCAAAGTTGTTGCAATGTCTATATTATAATAGCAATCATTAATAAAAAGGAGGCGCAGTTATGGATCAGAATAATGGTGTACCCCAGAACAAGTCCCTTTATCAGGAGATGGAGGAACGCAAGAGAATGCAGGAACAGTTGGAACAGCAGAGACAGCAGGCCAATCCAGTTCCCCAGTTTGACGTAAACAAAACCCTCACCAATCCAATGCTCAATCAATAATAAAAACGGCCGCCAATCCGCGGCCGTTTCTTTTGATTCTTAATCAGGGGGCATTGTAACCGGGCACCTTCGTTTCATCATATAGTGCTTCGGCAACAGCCTGCATATCAAGCGATGAATCATCCTGGGTGGTGGTGGACAGGGAGTATACCTCGCCCATCTCTGTATCATACCAGGTGCAAAGGAATGCTGCAGCCTCGCCATCTGAGCCACTTCTTATGGTCGCTTTCATGTTACCCATCCCCCAGTTTGCCAGCGTAACACTTTGGGGTTCGGACCAGTCATAGTACATTCCCGAAATATCCTCTCCCTCTGCGGCCCCATACTGTGCCCTTGCACAAAAATCATACATTCCAAGTGTAAAATCGAGCTCTATCAACGGATGATCGCCATTTTCCATCCTGCGCCAAACCACATTTTGAGCACCCTCAGGAGCTGTAAACAAAAACGGTACCTCCGCGAAGGCTTCCTCTTCTGTGGTATCTGTCCAGGGATTGGCCATCCCTACCATAGGTTCCTCCGACGTGCTCTCCTCGTCCTTTTTTCCACAGGAAGCCATGGAAATAACCATTACACCCACCAGTAACAATGCTATGATCCTTTTCATTTTCTACTCCAATCAATTCTTTTCTGCTATCTGTCTTGCAACATATACACCACTTGCTGACGCATGTGACAGGGAGTGGGTAATACCGCTTCCGTCACCAATGATATACAGCCCCTTATGACAGGTCATAAGATCCTTATCCAGTTCCACCTCCATATTGTAGAATTTGACCTCTACCCCATACAAGAGTGTGTCATCATTTGCCGTACCCGGCGCTATTTTATCCAGAGCATATATCATCTCTATAAGGCCGTCTAAGATGCGCTTCGGAAGAACCAGGCTCAGATCCCCCGCCTCAGCGTTTAGGGTGGGAACTGTAAAGGATTCGCTGATACGCTCTTCCGTGCTCCTGCGTCCCCGGATCAGGTCTCCAAACTTCTGGACTATCACTCCCCCACCTAACATATTGCTGAGTCTGGCTATACTTTCGCCATACCCGTTGGAATCCTTAAAAGGCTTGGAAAAGTGCTTGGCTACCAACAGGGCAAAGTTGGTATTCTGTGTCTGTTTGGCGGGATCCTCGTAACTGTGACCATTGACGGTAACTATACCATTCGTGTTTTCATTTACGACCTCGCCCCTTGGATTCATGCAAAAGGTACGCACAAGGTCCTCATACTGCGACGTGCGGTAGACGATCTTGCT
>CAMOFS010000127.1 GCA_946613735.1 uncultured Lachnospiraceae bacterium
GGCCACCCGTGGCGGATGGGATCCCACTGATCCCGATCCCAACAATCCCTACAAGGCACTGCGCCCCAAGATCGATACCAAATATATTAAGAAAGAAGTGGGCTACGGTAAAAAATCAAACTATAAGACCGGTGTGGTAGCCTATGATTCCGGCGGTGGTGAGATCACTGATGATATCAAGGTCAGCGGCAAGGTCAACACCAAAAAGTTGGGTACCTACAAGATCACCTATACAGTCACGGATGCGCTGGGCCATCAGTCCAAGAAGTCCGTTAAGATCAAGGTGGTGGACAAATACAAGGCCAAGATTACCGGCTACGAGTCTCCCATGCACCTTGAGATAGGTACAAAGTATAACCTGAAAAAAGATGTCAGTGTAAAGACCGTGGACGGGACCAATCTTAGAAAGGTTCTGGAGATCTATGTCCAGGCGCCTGATGCATCTGACTTTACCAAGCTTACCTCAAGCAGCTATACCTTCAATGCTTCGGGGAATTATATAGTTAAGTACTCCGTTACGAACCCTCACAATGGTAAGGTCACCACGAAAAAGATGAAGGTGGTGGTAGAGGATTCCGGTGCTCCCGTGATCAAGGGGTACACCAAGACTGACGAATATGAGGTCGGTGATGATGAGGATCTGATGATGGATATCTCTGCCGTTACCCATGATGGTGAGGACGTGACATCCACTATCGTTATCACTATAAAGACACCTGACGGTGAGACGGTGACACCTGCCATCGTTGGCAGCGGATGTGGCTTTACATTTGAGGAAGAGGGCAAGTACGAGATCACCTATACGGCTACGGATCCCCATACGGGAGTCTCCGCCGCAGTGACCTGTGTGTATACAGTAGTAGAGTAGAGATCCTTCGGGCTCTGCCCTCAGGATGACATTGCCGTACAGATCAAACCGAAGGATAGCCTTCAGCGTTGCACTGTCATTCTGAGCGAAGCGAAGAATCTCAAAAAAAGGGGGTATTATGAAATTCACAAAAATGCATGGCTGCGGAAATGACTACGTATATGTGGATGCCACTAAGACGGAGGTCCCCAATCCCGAGGCTGCCGCTGTATTTGTAAGCGACAGGCATTTCGGTATCGGCTCCGACGGTCTGATACTCATCGAAAGCTCCGACACAGCCGATTTTACCATGAGCATGTACAATGCCGACGGCAGCAGGGGTGAGATGTGCGGTAATGGTATACGCTGCGTGGGCAAGTACGTATATGACCACGGCCTTACCGACAAGACCGAGATCACCATAGAGACCTTAGCAGGCATAAAGACCCTCAAGCTCAATGTTTCTGAAGGCAGGGTATCCTCCGTAAAGGTAAACATGGGTGAGCCTGTTTTTGACGTGAGAGCCATACCCGTGATCTTCCCCGAGAAGGAGATGATGGGAGAACCTATGGAAGTTGACGGACGCATTTATAAGGTCTACTGCATCTCGATGGGCAATCCTCACTGTGTAACCTTTATGGATGAGGATGTGCGTCAGCTGGACATCGCATCCATCGGCCCCAAGTTCGAGAACCATTCTACTTTCCCTAAAAGAGTTAATACAGAATTCGCAAATATCATCGACCGTACCCATATCCGTATGCGTGTATGGGAACGGGGCAGTGGTGAGACCCTGGCCTGTGGGACAGGAGCCTGCGCCACTGCGGTAGCCGCAATTATGGGAGGACTTACCGAGGACACCGTGGAACTGGAGCTTTTAGGTGGCACGCTTACCATAAGCTATGACCGCCAGGCTAATGAGGTCTACATGACCGGCCCCGCCACCGAGGTCTTTTCCGGTGATATCGAGCTCTCCGGAGACTTCGAAAAGGATGATGTAAAGATCTACACGAGGTAGTATATGAGATTACAAGACTTAACAGACTTTTTCGACGAAGTCGCCCCTTCCCATGACGCCTTGGACTGGGACAACGTTGGACTTTTAGTGGGTGATCCCGATTGGGATATAAAAAAGGTTTATGTGGCCCTTGATGCCACGGATGAAGTGGTGGACGCTGCATGTGAGACTGGCGCGGACCTGATCCTTACCCATCATCCCCTGATATTTAAGAGCATCAGTCGTGTGCATGCCTCGGACTTTACAGGCAGGCGCATCATAAAGATGATAGAAAACCACGTGGCATATTATGCCATGCACACCAACTTTGACATCCATCACATGGGTGCTCTGGCAGAGGAGCGTATGGGACTGCAGCATACTATTTCCCTGGATCCCTGTCCCATAGACGGAGAGCTTGACCCTAATGTGGGCATCGGACGCATCGGTTCCCTTATGGATGAGGCCAAGTCCCTTTATGATTATTCCGAGCTGGTGAAAAAGAATTTTGAGCTTCCCTATGTCAGGGTATATGGTGAGCGGGAGACCATGATCCGTACCGTGGCCATTTCACCGGGCTCCGGTCGTGGTGCCATTGATGCGGCGGTACGTGGAGGAGCTGATGTTTTGATCACCGGAGACATCGACCACCACAGTGGAATAGACGCCGTGGCAAAGGGACTATGTATCATTGATGCCGGCCACTATGGTGTGGAGCACATTTTCATAAAATACATGAGTGAGCGGTTGGCGCAGGAGTTCCCTGAGTTGTCAGTCATCCCCGCACCCATGACCATGCCGTATGATATAGTATGAATAACTGGGTAGTAACAGCAAAAAAAGCAGACTTCAAGGGGCTCGGAGAAGCCTTAGGCATCGACCAGGTCGTCGCAAGGATCCTTGTTAACCGGGACATCCCGCAGGATAGGATGCCCGACTTCCTCCATCCCAATCTAAAAAAGCTGCATGACCCCATTCTCATGAAGGATATGGATCGTGCGGTTTTTCTTTTGATACAGTTTATTGATTCACATAAAAAGATACGCGTCATAGGTGACTATGACATCGACGGTATCAATTCCACATACATTTTATTAAAGGGTATAAGGGCCTGCGGCGGTGACGCAGACTATGCCATTCCTCACCGGATAGAGGATGGCTACGGGATCAACCCCGAGATGGTGGACAAGGCAGCAGATGCTAATGTAGACCTGATCATTACCTGCGATAACGGCATCTCCGCCACTCCGGCCATAGAGCGGGCCCATGAGCGTGGTATGAAGATCATCGTCACTGACCATCACCAGATCCCCTTTGAGGAGGTGGATGGTGCGCATATGGAAAAGCTTCCTCCGGCTGATGTGGTGGTGGATCCCCACAGGAGCGATGATGACTATCCTTTCCCTGATATCTGTGGGGCAGTGGTTGCCTGGAAGCTTATCATCCTCTTATACCAGGAGTATAAAAAGCCGGCGGAGGAAGCCTTTGCTTTTTTGGAAAATGCAGCCTTTGCAACTGTGGGTGACATCATGCCCCTTTTGGATGAGAACAGGACCATGGTGCATTTTGGCCTAAAGGCCATGGCGGACACAAAAAATGCGGGACTTTCAGCCCTTATCACAAGGACCGGCATAGACAGGGAAAAGCTGAGCGCCTATCACCTGGGTTTTGTCATCGGCCCGTGTTTTAATGCCAGTGGCAGGCTGGAGACAGCGGATGCGGCTCTGGAGCTTTTGCTGGAGGAGGATCCTCTCGTCGCAGGGAAAAAGGCTGCTGAGCTTATGGCTATTAATGAGGAGAGGAAATACCGGACAGTGCAGGGTACAAAGGAGGCTGAAGAGCTTGTGGCGACTCAGTGTACACATGGCGGGAGCCTGGATAAGGTGCTGGTGGTCTACGTGCCGGATCTTCATGAGAGCCTATGCGGTATCATAGCCGGACGGCTAAAGGGAATCTACAATCGACCTACTTTTGTCCTTACCGATGGCAAAAGCGAGGTGAAGGGCAGCGGCCGCAGTATACCGGCATATTCCATGTTTGAAAAAATGACGGAGTGTGGCGAGCATCTAATAAAATTCGGCGGCCATCCAATGGCGGCGGGCCTGTCACTTGAGAGTTCTAAGGTGGATGCTTTCAGGCGCGAGATAAATGATAAATGCGCTCTCTCGGATGCCGACCTCATTCCCGAGGTAGTCATTGACGTTCCCATGCCCATAAGCTACCTAAGCTTTGAGCTTATCAGGCAGCTTGAGATCCTGGAACCCTTTGGAAATGGCAATGAAAAACCGGTCTTTGCTGACAAGGATCAGATCATTTACCGGGTGTCTTATATCGGAAAGGAAAAGCAGTATCTGAAGTTTACCTTCAAGACTCCTTCGGCAGTTATAGACGGTCTGTATTTCGGTGACAGTGAAAAGCTTTTGGCGGATCTTATAAAGCGTTATGGAGAGGACGCCGTGGATGCCCTCTTTGAAGGGCGTCCCTCGGAGGCGGTACTTTCCTTTACCTACTATCCCCAGATCAATAGTTTCCGAGGGAATGAATCCATGCAGATTATCATCGATCAATACAGGGTGTGAAGATTCTTCGCTTCGCTCAGAATGACAAGGTGGACTGAGTCATAGGAATGACAAGGTGGACTGAGTCATAAGAATGACAATTTGGTCAATATGTCATTCAAAGGGCTGCGAAAAAGCTTTTTTTATGTACAAAACTCCTAATTTATGTTAATATTTGAATATGTATGTATTGCTTATCGGGATGATATCTGTCGTCCCGATTTATTAACGACTTAATAAGGAGGAAAAAGGATGGCTTCATCAACCAAGATGGACGTTCAGGGGCTGGTTAAAAACCTTCGACCCATGGACATGACCAAGGGCGATCCCATGATCAACGAGAACGATTACTGGCAGGATCCCAACTACATTGCACCCGATAAGGAGAAGGAAAAGCTGGTATTAGAGCTGGCTACACTTATCACAGACCGTTACGTTAAAAAGTTTACCAATAAGATAAATAACCGTGATCCCGAGTATTGGCTTTTGGATCACGTACTCAACAAGGAGCAGGTCAAGTTCTGCCTGAACTTTAAAAAGACACGTGTTCCCTACTCTGTTAAGCAGCTTGCCGAGATGAACAACATGTCGGTGGAGGATACCCAGAAGATGGTGGAGGATCTCCGCTGGAAGGGTATCATCGAACAGACCAGGTCTTCCCGTGACCCCAAGAATTTTGAATATCACTATGAGCTGCCCATCTTTGTTCCGGGTTCAGCTGAGTTTATGATGATGCAGGAGGCTCTGACTGATGAGCATCCTGAGTTGTCTACCTTCTTTAACCTGATGACACAGCTTCCCCTTGGCGGTATCACACAGATGGTTCCTCCGGGAGGCGCCGGCATCGGTATGCACGTTATTCCTGTAGAAAAGGAAGTCAATATGTGCAACGAGTCCGTACCCGTGGAGCATCTGTCACGCTGGATCGATATGTATGACAGATACGGTATCTCCGAGTGCTCCTGCCGTAAGCAGCAGACCATGCGTGGTGAGGGCAGCGGACAGATCCGCGG
>CAMOFS010000128.1 GCA_946613735.1 uncultured Lachnospiraceae bacterium
GTGAAGAAGCGCCGGAGACATCCGAGGCGTTTTTCGCCCTCCTGCCGGAGATAATACAGGAAACCAGTGCCGAGAACAGTCCGGCTGCCACTATCCGCATAACCCCATAGAAGGCATCCCCCCGGTCTATTGCCACAAAAAAAGATACTACCGCTGACCCAAAGATTGCAAGCATCAAAAAGGTATCCACCCCTGCGGGAATAAAAACACCTCCATTTTCACGGGCCACCACGATCAGCGCAACACAAAGGACAACCGCCGCAAAGAACAACAAAAACAACCGCGAAAGTCCTCCCAGAAACGGGAGGACCATCACGGCTGTATATAACACTTTTAGAGAATCATCTTTGGCCTGCTTCTTCATCAGTATCCTACAAAGTCACCCACAACCTTAATCTTACCGCTTGAGCCGGTAACCTTCTTGGTAAAGATGTTCTTGATATCGCTCAAGCAATCCTTAGAAGTGTGAACCTTCTTTATCTTGGAATTCTTGAAGCAGTTCTTAAAGGCTGACTTGTCACCGGGATATCCGATGATGGCCACATCCGTAAGCTTGTCGCAGCCTGCAAATGCCTCAGCGCCGATGTGGAGCGGATACTGGATGACAACCTTCTTTAGCTTCGTACAATTCTGGAAAGCCTTGGAGGCCACTCCATCCACACTGTAGTAGTTGTAATCCTCGTCATAGATGTATGACGGAACCGTAACGCTCTTTACATTCTTATTCTTGGGTCCCTTAAAATCAACTATAAATGGCGTGTTCATGCTGCCTACCCTAGTAACAGTAAACTTGTTGCCATCGTCATCCTTTATGGTCTTGCCCAATCCGGAATAAACAGGATAGAGCGTAACATCCTTTGTAACCTTATAGGTATCTACGTCGATGACCTTTTTGCTGCCCTTTTTGGTAGAAAAACCCTTGAAGGTATAACCTGATTTCTTGTCATAAGCCTCACGGAGCTTAAGCGACTTCAAGGAGCTTCCATTTGCGATGGCAAATACACCGTCAATGTAGCGTCCTTCACGTATGGTAACATTGGAATAATCGTTGCTCCACACGGGATAGAGCGTAACGCTCTTGGTCACCTTATATGTGCTAAGATCAATGGGTGTGCCGTTTTCCTTCTCAGCCCATCCAGCAAAGCCATAGCCATCTCTCCAGGCATAGTGCCCGATATGGCCTACGGTATCGCCTGAAACATAGGTGCCCTCAACAATGCTTTTGATCTCCTTGGACTCATAGGTCTGGTAATTGTACTCTGAATACACATACTGACCATAATAAGCCACCTGCTGGCCACTGCCCGCATTGGTGGTAACGGTATAGTTGCCGTCCGCACTTACGGACATGGCAGGGATAGCGGCGATAACTACCGCTGCGGAAAGGATTGCCGACAAAAGCTTTTTGATCTTCATATTCTACCCTCCTTGTTAAAAGATTCTTCGCTACGCTCAGAATGACAATAGAGTACCGCTTTAAGATTCTTCGCTACGCTCAGAATGACAATTCTACCGTTTCAAATAAGATTACGCTTCTTTTTTCGCAGGTGCCTTTTTGAAAACAGTAATAACCTTCTTGGGACACTTCTGTGCACAGATGGTGCACCCTATGCACTTTTCCTGGTCGATGACAGCCACGTTGTCTTCCACGTGCACGGCATCCTTGGGGCAGTTCTTTTCACAGATACCGCATCCGATACAGCCAGCAGCACAGACATCCATGACAGCCTTGCCCTTATCCTTGTTGGCACACTCCACTGCCACCACGGTATGCTTTTCCTGATAAGGTACCAGCTCGATAAGCTTTTTGGGGCAGACCTCTACGCATTTGCCGCAGGCCTTGCAGGCTTCACGGTCCACCTTGGCGATACCGTCTATGATATGGATGACGTCAAAGGGGCAGGCCTGTACACATGAGCCAAAGCCTAAGCATCCATACTTGCAGGACTTGGGGCCGCCACCGGGCACAAAGCCCATGGTAGTGCAGTCCGTAGTTCCCACATACTCGTATTTGTTGGCGGCCTTGTCGCAAGTACCCGCACATTTTACAAATGCAACCTTGCGTACACCTGCAGTCGCCTCCACGCCCATGATCTCGCCCACCTTGGCAGCAACGGGGTCACCGCCCACGGGACACTGGTTCACCGGCGCCTCACCCTTTACGATGGCTGCCGCAAGTCCCGAGCAGCCTGCATATCCGCAGCCGCCGCAGTTGTTGCCGGGCAGCACATCGAGGATGGCTACCTCTCTCTCATCTACTTCAACCTTGAACTTCTCGGAGGCTAAGCAGAGGAAAAAACCGATCAGGCAGCCTGTAGCACCTACGACCACCGTCGCAAGTAAAACTCCTGTAATACTCATACCCAAACCTCCTTATTTGATAACACCCGAAAACCCGAAGAAGGCGATGGACATAAGGCCTGCGGTAACAAGCACTATAGCCGATCCCTTGAAAGGTCCGGGTATATCATTAAACTCTATTTTTTCCCTGATGCCGGCCATGATAACAATGGCAATGGTAAAGCCTACTGCCGTTGCGAAGCCGTTGATCACCGACTGAAGGATGTTGTAGCCGTCAGCCACATTGTTTAAGGCCACACCCAAAACTGCGCAGTTGGTGGTGATCAGGGGCAGGAAAACTCCCAATGACTGGTACAAAGCAGGTACGCTCTTTTTTAAGAACATCTCCACGAACTGCACCAGTGCCGCAATAACCAGGATGAACGCGATGGTCTGTAAATATGACAGACCCAAAGGATCCAGGATAAACTTATAGATCAGGCTGGTAACGAATGACGCTATGGTAATGACGAAGATAACGGCACCGCCCATGCCTGCTGCTGTTTCCACCCTCTTTGAAACCCCGAGGAACGGACACAGTCCCAAAAACTGTGACAGCACAACGTTGTTTACTATGGAGGATGCAACTAAGATGATAAGTAACTCTTTCATTATTCTTCACCCCCCTTTTCTTCTTCAGATGAAGCCTCTTTTGGCTCCTCTTTTTTTACAGGTGCTGCCTTAGGCGCCTCGGGCTTTTTAGCCTCTGTTGCCTGTACCAGCTCTGCCGGTGACTTGCCGGTGCAGCTTGCCGCAAAACCGCAGCCCGCGCAGCCGTCTGCCAGACATCCCTGTGCTGGAGGAAGGGGACGACCCTTTTCTTCAGCCTTTTTACGGACTACGTTCATAGTGGACACTAAAAGTGCCAGGATGAAAAATGCTCCGGGGGCCAGCACGAAGATAGTGATGGGTGTATAGCCCGCCTTGCCTGCTGCCGCATCGGCAAGGGGCAGGATCTGAAAACCGAAAGCCTGGCCTGCGCCAAGGATCTCACGTACCAGACCGATGATGGTAATACTCATGGTAAAGCCAAGTCCCATACCGATACCGTCGAAAAGCGAAGGAATGGGAGGGTTCTTTGATGCATAGCTTTCTGCACGTCCTAAGATGATGCAGTTAACCACGATAAGGGGAATATAGATACCCAAAGCGGAATAAAGTGAAGGCACAAAGCCCTGCACTAAAAACTGCACCATGGTAACGAAGGATGCCACTACTACGATGAAGGCCGGCATACGCACACGATCCGGGATCACATTTCTTAGCAGTGATATCAAAAGATTGGACAATGCCAAAACCACCGTGGTGGATAGGCCCATTCCTATACCGTTAATAGCTGATGTGGTAACGGCCAGCGTGGGACACATACCCAGCATCAGTATAAAGGTAGGGTTCTCCTTGAAGAGACCATTGATCATTCTCTCCTTGATACTATTCATTACCCTCACCTCCTTCTTCGCCGCCGTCGTTACCGACTGCAAGAGACTCATTGAAGTAAGCCATACCCGCATCCACTGCATTGGTCATGGCACGGGAAGTGATGGTGGCACCGCTGATAGCCTCTATCTCGAACTCCCCTGCAGGTGATGACTTGGTAACAGAATACTCGCCCACGGGAATGCTATTGAACTGACTCATGAACTTTTCTTCCTTGGACTTCATGCCAAGGCCCGCGGTCTCGGAAATATCCGTAATGGAATAACCGTTCATCACTCCCTCATTGGTGATACCCATGGAGAAGGTAATATCTCCGCCATAGCCCTCGTGGGATGTAAGCGTGATGACATATCCAAGGGTAGTCTTGCTGGAATCCACTGCCATCAGCACGTTGATGATATCCACCTTTTCATAGCCCTGTGAATGGATAAACTCAGTAGCAGGCTCAGCCTGGGAGGGCTCCATCTCTATGAAGGAATCCGCATCAGCAAAAACCTCCCTGTAAGCCGCCTGGGTGGCAGCCTCATTGGCAGCTGCTATGGGTGCCTTGGTGATCTCATATACCAATCCCAAAAGCACACCGGCAACCAGTGTAATAGCCGCAAGGATGAGGGCATCTTTTACCAAAGACGTATTTTTATTTTCCATCTTCTTTTACCCTCCTTTCCCTTTTTATGCCAAATGCTCTCGGAACGGTAACTCTCTCAATAAGGGGTACCAAAAGGTTGGAGAAGACTATGGCATAGGAAACACCCTCTGCGGATGCTCCGAAGAATCTGAATATACCTGTAAGCACTCCTAAGCAGATACCGAAGATAACCCTGCCCATGGGTGTAATGGGCGAGGTCACATAATCAGTCGCCATGAAAAATGCTCCCAGCATAAGTCCGCCGCCGCAAAGCTCGGCAGTCAAAAAGCCCATGTCCATGCCATGTCCGCCAAAGATCAGGGTGAAAATGGCAAAGGTGGCAATATAGATCCCGGGGATGGTCAGGTCGATGACACCCATGAGGATCAAAAAGATAGCTCCGATAAGAAGTGCAATAACACTGGTCTCACCTATGGTGCCGGGGATGGTACCGATGAGCATCCTCATAGAGTCCACGGAACCGCCTGCCTTTAAGGTGGCAAGAGGTGTAGCACCTGAAAAAACATCTGCATAGCCCTTGTAGGCTGAGAAATTGGTCATGGCGCCGGTAAAGGAGATCATCAAAAAGCAACGGGCTCCCAATGCCGGGTTCATGAAGTTCTGTCCCAGTCCTCCGAAGAGCATTTTAACAACTATGATGGCAAATACTCCGCCCAAAACAGCCATCCACCAGGGAAGTGAGCTGGGCAGGTTAAGTGCCAGAAGAAGTCCCGTCACCACGGCGGAAAGATCCTTGATGGTGACTTTTTTATTAAGAAGTCTCTCATAAATATACTCGCTTAAAACGCAGCTTGCGATGGTAAGCACTATGAGAAGCAGCGCCCTTGCGCCGAAATTATAGACTCCGAATCCTGCAGCAGGAAGTAAGGAAATGATCACGTACAGCATTATCCGCTGTGTATCATCCTTGGCCCTGACATGGGGATTGGATGTCA
>CAMOFS010000129.1 GCA_946613735.1 uncultured Lachnospiraceae bacterium
AAACTCTCCCAAGAGCTCATCCAATGAGTTTCTGACCGCATTGTTTACAAAAACTGACCCCTGGGACCCCCCTATGATAAGGAGTATCGCTTATCTCCCTTTAGACCTGTGAAATCAAGGGCTCTCTGCCTGTCTCCCTCCAAGAGTTCTTTTCTGATGGGAGTGCCTGTCAGAACCGCCTTGTCAGCCGGAAGGTTTTTTATGGTCTCCGGGAAGTTGCAGCATACCTTTGCCGCACCACGCATGGCAATCTTATTGGCAAGTCCCGGAGTCATGTCCGACTCGTGGATGATGGCAGGTATATGAAGTCTGCCTGCAGCCAAAACCACAGGAACCGACACAAAACCGCCTTTTGAAAATATCACATCCGGCTTTTGGCTTTTAAGTATCCTTTTTGCCTGGAAGTATCCATGGATGACCCGAAATGGATCCGTAAAATTCTTGATGTCAAAATATCTCCTGAGCTTTCCTGAGGCTATGCCGGTGTAGGGTATACCGCAATTTTCTATAAGCTCCTTTTCCATCCCTGTATATGAGCCAATATACGATATCTCGTAGCCCCGGTTTTTAAGCTCGGGTATCAATGCTATGTTAGGTGTCACATGTCCGGCTGTACCACCGCCGGTCAAAATTATCTTTTTCATACTGATGTCCTTTTGATCCTCTACAGTTACATCAGTCATTCTAACATATATAGTCCCTTTAAGAAACCGGTTTTATACAGTTGATGGTTCGAGTGATGATTGGGCGACGGTTTAAGTAGACAGATCTTTTTTATACCATACGGTACACCACATCTGCAAATGATATCATATCCATACGGTTTAGTCTTTGCGGCTTGTGATAAGGCAGGATCTCTCCATTTACAAATGTGCCGTTTTTGCTGTTTAGATCGACTATGAAAAAACCTCCGTCCTTCCGGTAGATCTTGGCATGATAACGGCTTACGGCCTCAGATGAAAGAATGGCATCATTCCCTCCTGAGCGGCTACCTATGGAAAATGGGTTTTTATCCACCACCAGGTCGCAGCCTCCTCTTCCTCCTGACTCGTATATAAGCTTCCCACTGCAGTAATTTTTATCCTCGGATAATAGTACAGTCTCCTCTTCATGAGATGGCATCTCATCAAACTCTATGTCTTTAAAGGGCCTTTTCTCCGGCAAAAGCTTTCGTCTGCCACAGATAAAATCCGGCAAAAGCTCCAGGACACCATCCTTCAGCCTTCCCAAAAGTGTAGGTATGATAGCGTTTTTTTCTTTATGCATGCCGGTTTTTACGGGACCCTCCTCCATGAAACCATCCTCCGAAAAGCTTTCACCATATACAGCTACGGGTTCCGCTGTTACGTCTGTGTGCTCCTGTCCCGATATTGCCGACGCAAAGAAGGCCATATCATCAGACGCATCGTTTTCATGATCAGCATTCTTTCCGTACTCCCCGGACAGTCTTTCCTCCAGATCGTAAAATGAAAACTCCTCCCTTTCAGTGATGGAATAAAGCTCGTAGCATAATGCGGTATCCCGGGTCTTTGAGTGATCGACCTCAGATATCACAAACCTCATCAGCTCTGCCAGCTGCGCCTTTACATCCTCATGTTCTATGGGACAAAAGCAAAGCATGGCAAGTAAGGCTTCACCCCGCTTTTCAAAAAATAAAGTGTCGGGATGCAGCAAAATATGTTCCTCATCTATCAGATACTTTGACAGTTGCTGACAGGACTCCTTTACAGCAGAAAACAGTTCATAAAGCTTATCTCCCGTAATACCGTCGCACATCAGGATATCGCGGAAAGAACGCATCCCGCCTATCTCATACCAGAACTGCGTCCTGCCGTTAAGTTCCAATGAATGAAACCTTAAAAGCCGTACGATGTCATTTTCCTTTAGCATCTGTTTTTCAAAGCCTACCGGAAGCTCATGTCCCTCAAGGACCATAAAGCTGCCCCGGGCAGTCCTTTTATATTCCACCTTCATGACTGTCCCTCTTTCGTTTCCTCGTCCAAAAGTCCCTTTACTGTCCTGCTTATCCTAAACAGTTCCTGTGGCTTTGTGTCCGGCACCTCATAAGAAGTCACTGTCTCCATGGCCGAGCCATAAAGACCTATCCCTCCCATAAATAAAAGCCCAATAAAAATCATACATATCCCCATTACAGCAGCCGCCTCCACTGTATATGCAGCGCGAAGCCTTTTGGGAAATATATCTTCTCTTTTCATATACTCTCTAAAGCGGTATCTCACCCCGGGACCGCCTTTTACTATCTTCATGTTGGCATACCTCCGTTACAAAACATGACAATTAAAAACCCCGCAAATAAAAACGGCACAAAGGGAAGCTCATGGTTTTTGTTTTTGTCAAACATGACCATGGCAACCACTCCTCCGATGGCCGCTAAGATCATGCCTATCCAAAGCATGAATACATTTCCCCAAAAGCCCATGTATATCCCTGTGACGATAAGCAATAATGCATCACCCTTTCCGATCTTTTCATGGGTAGCGATGCTAAGTACATAAGCACATGCTCCCGGGATCAGCCCGGACGCCATCCCAGCATAGCTGATCCTTCCAAAGTACAGATGCAG
This sequence comes from uncultured Lachnospiraceae bacterium, assembly GCA_946613735.1. Next base: position 2,585 of record CAMOFS010000129.1, read on the forward strand.
TATTACCCCGGCTATTCCCCAAAGCATCATGGGGATCACCGGCACAGTCTTTTTTTTGATATCCTCTATGGACATATGCAAAAGCATACCTGTCATACATATAGCTTCCATATATTAAGAACCTCCGCATTTGGGGCAGGCATGATACCTTGACTCTGCCTCAGATAATGTCATCATGGACAGAGTTCTTTTTAAGCCGCTGCAGGATACACTGCTGTGATAGCATTCGCCCCAGCTTGTGACATAGACTCCCTCCCCTGCCTTTCGTCCGCAAAGTGGACAGCATCCATACCTGTGACCACTGCAGTTTTTAAGTGCCGTAAGTGCAGATGCCCGGACACCCTTAATGGATGGATTTATATAAGGACAGTCCATAGATCTGTGATACGCACTACCATATGGTGTCACATATACGTATTCACCATCGGCCCCTTCCTCATGGGGATCATATCCGTTCCATATCCTCGCACTCTTTTTCTGGTAAATAAATAGCCCTTGCCCGGAAAACATCCTGATAGGCAAATTTACACGATATACCGCAGTTAGGGTTATATCCTTTTTGTCAACTTCGCTTTCACCCAAATATACTCCTGCCACACCTCCAAGCACCGCTCCATCCAGCTTTACATCGCTCGTCAAAAGCTTTGTGTAAAACATGGCCGATGCTGCATACACATTTGGGTCTTTTGAGCAGACAGCCATGGTGTTGACTGTCTCGGAAAGTGAAGTATCTATGGCCCAGCCTATCATCACCAGTCTGATGAAGAACATGATACATACGGCAAAGCTCATAAACACAGGAAGCGCCACTGCTGCCTCCACACTATAGGATGCCTTTTGTCTGCCGGAGAGCCGGTAAAGATGTCTCTTTATGTGAAAACGTGATCGATTGAGGGGTAAATGTCTATTGCAGACGCTACCAGCACATCCATCATCTGTTGATCCGCTGGTCTGTGGAAAGAGAGACTTAACTTTGTTGATAACTGAAAACATAAAAACTATTAATTGTTGAGAAAGAGACATCTTTATCCACCCTCCGGCAAACATCCTACAAGTATGACAACTTCATTTCCTCCCTGAATTCATAGTTGCAAACCCTCGGCGTCACTAGCGGCGCCATGCTTAAAAACAGGGGAGAACCTGACATTGTCACGTGATACGTAGCTTCCATCATCATGTTGTCCATCCTGACATTTCTATAATCTAAATTTTGATGGAGTTCTTCCTCCATCAGGTCCATGGGGCGAAGTCCCAGCTTCTTTTCCGAAGTAATGGTCAAAAGCGCGAACAGATAGCCCTTGTAATCCAGCCCCGACGATACATCCCTGGCCTTGACATCGGTGTTGAGGTATTCAGGCAGTGTCATTAGTTCACTGGTCCAGTTTGAAGGATCCTTTATTAGCGGCACTCTGCCACCACTAAGTAAAAGACGCACATCCAGTACACTTTCCACATACGCCCAGGCTGACATTATAGCCAGGGCTATGGCCGGCTCCAGCTCGGGGTTTAAAAGTGCCGCCGAAGCTGCAGCCGCCATCTCCTCAGCCTCTGCCCTCCTGGCAGTGTCAGAATAAAGCGCAGCCAGGTTTTCAGCCTCTCTCAATGCCAACAGTTTTTTTACAACGGATCTGAGATTCTCCTCATCCGTAAGATTCCCGCTTACTACGTACTCAAGCTCATACTTCACATGGGCCCGGCTTTTTTCATCTGTGTAGCATCCGAGTCTGTCTAAAAGATACAGCTTGTACATAAGCTTTTCCGACATGCTCAATGTCTTTTTTTCTGCAGTGCCGTGATTAAGCGGCCTTTTTGAGACTCTTTGATCCGCTGTGATCCTGCCGGATGAAACAACCATATCGCTTCCAAGCACCTGGTACAGTACACCTCTCTTTTTAAATACAGATACGGCTTCAGTGATCCTGCTGCTTTCGTCATCTCCGCTCTCATCAGCCGGTATCGTTCTTTTCCCTGCCTTTGCACCGGTGACATAGATATGCGGCTCACTTATATGCATCCCCATACTGTCCATTCCAGATAGAGCACATGCAGTATATCCTCCGGTATCATAGTCCGTCGAGCCTACACTTTCGGCAGCATGCCCGGCTTCCTCCCACTTTTGCAAAAGCTCTGCAGGAATATCATATACCGCCTGGGTGGCCGCTTCCTTCATAAATGCTTCCCCGCCATAATCGGTAAGCAGTGTTACATCAGACAGCTTCTCATCCCCAGGGAACATACGGCAGAGATTTACATACGTGATGATGCCACCATCCTTTTTGGGACTTCCACCCTCTGATGCATAAGACGTCATCCGTGATAAAAGCTTTTTCTCATCGGGGGTGGATCTGCCATATCCTAAATCCACTCCGAGGATCCCATATTTTTCATATAAAAGCCTGTTGTAATCTCCAAGTCCGCTTGAAGCTGCACCGGCCACAATAGTGTGGGCGGTGCTCTTCATACAAAAGTACCTCACTACCTCGGACATGGTAAAAAACAGTGACATTACCATGGTCAGACAAAGCACCATGAATATGGTTATGCTGCCTTGTTTTCTTACATCAGACACTTTTAGCATCATGCTCCACTTTGTCCAGTATTTCCCCGGCAACCTTTGTAATCCTATCTTTAAATGCAATCACAAGGGTAATAAGCACCACCAGGATCAGTATGACCTCTACCACTCCAACTCCATCTTCTTCCGTCATAAATCTTTTTATCTCCAACATATCTCTCTCCTTTTCTATATTTCATGTTT
>CAMOFS010000130.1 GCA_946613735.1 uncultured Lachnospiraceae bacterium
TAAAATACATGGGCGTCTCTGCCTGAAAGTTGGTAAGTAAAAAACCGCCGCTGCCAAGCACGTCCCAGATGCGAAGAGGCAGTCCGCTTTTTATATTGGGTATGGTAAAATTCAGGTTGATATCGGAACCGTAAAATACCAGCGGAAGCTCACTCCAATAATCCACCTGGCCCCTGTAGGTCACATTGAGAAGTTCCGAGGTATCGCTTCCGGTATACAGGGTAACGGGAAGCTTTTTTGAAAGGAGCTCAAGCCCGCGTTTCCTCTCGATCTGCGCTATCTTGTAGCCCAGAGTCGTTGTGGAAAAGATGAGGCCGAGGTCGGAAAACGAGTCCTCAGATTTTTCCAGGGTAAAATACTCCGACAGCTCGGCAAGAATATCTGTGGTCAACGACTCCTCCACAACAGAGCTGCCGTAGAGATCACTTTGGATCTCCATCACCGCCTCAAAGTAGCCCCTCAGATGATCGGAAAGCTTTGGCTCTATCCTGTCGTAGGAATTGCGCTCATACAGGCTTCCCACAAAGCTTACCACGTTTTTATATGGGGTAACATCCTGATCGGATATCAGTGCATCTATCCTTTTGGTATCCACACAGAGGGGCAGGTGATGGATGTTTTTGACTCCCATCCCCGAAAACTCCAGGAAGTTGGTCCTGTCAAAGGTGAAGATGATATTGGTGTCATAGAATACGGAGTTGTGGTGCATGGATATCAGCGGATTGTCACAGCTCCAGGACACGTAAGGGATACCCAGATCGTGACACACCTCCGCTATGACCGCGAAGTAATTGACAGTAAAGACAAAATCGTACCTTTTTGCCTTAAGGTCTTTTGCGAGCTTTTCCGCAAAATCGGGTGCTATATCATAGCTTTCCAGATGCTGCCACACCTCATCCACCAAAAAGCCCCGTGCCTCAAAGGCAGCCTTTATATCCTTGTAGTTGTACGCCTTCCAGCGATACATATATATCCTTTTTTCCATGCAGACATTATACAATAATTGACGTCAGGATCACAAGGGCGGACACTTGAAGTTTTGGGCATTTTCAACTATACTAAACTCTTGTGAATGTAAAAGAGGGCTATTATGAAAACAGGACTTATAGTTGAGGGCGGAGGAATGAAATGCGCCTATTCCGCCGGGGTGCTGGATGCGTTTTTAGACGGCGGCATATGCTTTGATTACTGCATAGGGGTTTCGGCGGGAGCCGCCAATGCCGTAAGCTTTCTTGGCGGACAAAGGGAACGGAATCTCAGGTTTTATACCGAGCATTCCAAATCTCCCAAATACTTCGGCGTCAGAAGCTTTTTACATACCGGGAACCTCTTTGGGCTGGACTACATCTATGGCGATCTCTCCGAGGAGGGAGGCGCAGATCCGGTGGACTATGATGCAGTGATGAAAAACCCCTGCTATTTTGAATGTGCAGCTACGGATGCCGAGACAGGCAGGCCACGGTACTTTTCAAAGAAAGACATGTCACCGGATGACTATAGCGTGATTAAGGCCTCCTGCGCACTGCCTGTAGCTTCCAAGCCTGTGGAGGTGGATGGACACTTTTATTATGACGGCGGCGTCTCAGATTCCATACCCATCTACCGTGCCGGTGAGATGGGCTGCGACAGGGTGGTGATCCTTTTGTCAAAACCAAAGGGCTTTCGTATGAAGCCCCAGGCACACAAGAGGCTTTACAGAAGGTGGCTCAAGGATCATCCCAGTGTGGTTCACATCCTAAACCACCGACATGAGATGTACAACGCGCAGATGGACGAGATACTAAAATGGGCGGACGAAGGAAGGGCAAAGATCTTTTACACTCCCAATCTGGAGGACATGGGAACCTATACCACCAATCCTAAGATAGCCATGATGCTTTACAAGAGTGGGATGTATGACGGTGAAAACAGATCAAAAGAGATAAAGGAGTTTTTAGGTAAAGATGAATAGCAGAAGAAACAGTTTTTTTATGTGTCTGTTGGCACCATTTTGTGCATTTTTAGTGCAGCAGGCTGTTTCCATTTTGTGGATGGAGATATATATCGGCTATGCGCTGACAAAATACAAGGGCGGCAACTATATGGAATATCTCCAGGAGATCACAAAGCAAATGGTAGACCCTAATGCTCTGGCTGTCCTTTCCCTGGCCTATGCCGTTATCTGCCTGGTCTGGTTTGGGATCTGGTATTACAGGCTGAAATACAACATGCCCCATGAGGAGGCAAAGGGCCCCGCAGTGGTAAAGGATACTGCCTATGAGGTAATGGACAAGCAGCGTGGGCTTTTTGAGGGGTATTCCTGGACCATCATCCCCGGGATCATCCTTTTAGCAGCCGGAGGACAGTCCGTGTGCAATTTCCTGGCTGAGTTCATAGGTTCACTCATGCCCTCCTGGTACGAGTTTTACGAGCAGATCATGGAGAGTATGGGCCTGACTAATGAAACAAGCCTTGGGATACCACTTATTTTATATGCCATAGTGATCGGCCCTATGTGTGAAGAGCTGACCTTCAGGGGTCTTAGCTTCACCTACGCCAGGAGATCCATGGGCTTTTGGGGTGCCAATATCATCTCTTCCCTGCTATTTGGACTGATGCATATGAATCCCCTCCAGGCATCCTATGCTATCCTGGTGGGTCTGGTGCTCGGGGCCGTATATGAAAAGAGCAGAAATATCTTTGTTACCATGGGGATACATATCACATTCAACCTGATGGGGATGATCCTGGGTCCCTTCTTTACGATGGGCGACAGCCCCTTCAAGTTCTTTACTATACTTCTGGTAAGCCTTTTGGCAAGCTATGTCGGCTTGGAGCTTATCCTCCGGGCCATCCCGAAAAGGATCGATATTGAGATAAGATAAAAAATCCCCCTCCCGTTTGACGGTGAGGGGGATTACTTATATCAGATCATCAATCTACTGCCTGCTCATCCATCTCAGCTATGGCTTCGATCTCAAGCATCACATCCTTTGGCAGGCGGGCCACCTCTACGCAGCTGCGGCAGGGATAAGGCTCCACAAAGTATCTGCCATATACCTCATTGATCGCTGCAAAGTCATCCATCTCCTTGATAAAGACTGTGGTCTTTATGACCTTGTCCATGGATGAGCCTGCTGCCTCGATCAGGTTTTTAATGTTGGAAAAAGCCTGCTCGGCCTGTGCCACGCTGCCCTTGGGGATATTACCGGTGGCAGGATCCACAGGGATCACTCCCGAGGTATACAAAAGCCCGTTTACCACTGCTGCCTGACTGTAAGGTCCGATGGCTGCAGGTGCCTTGTCTGTTGAGATTATCTGTTTCATTTTCTCTCCTCCTTATATTTTTCGTATCTTTCCGTCAGAAAGATCGATGCGACGCTCCTTATACAGTCTTCCAATGGCCCTCTTAAAGGCTGCCTTTGAAAGGCCGGTCTCACGCTTTATCACCTCCGGGGAAGCCTTTTCCGTAAAGGGCAGCACTCCCGCATAAGCCTCTATGAGGGACATTACCGCCTCGGCATCATCCTCCATCTGTATATAAGACTTCTCACGGAGGGAAATGTCAAGCTTTCCGTCCTCTAAAACCCTGGTCACGCGGGCATTTACCACATCACCTATCCTAAGCTTTTCTACGTTCTCATGCTTCGGGATCATAGCGGAATACCTGTCATCCACCGCCACAAAGGTGCCAAAATCATGGCCGAACTCATATATACGCCCGGTCACATCATCCCCGGTATTGTAGGGAGACCTGGTAGAAAGCTCCTCGTAGATATGCTTCATACTGGCGCAGAGCCTGTCGCTCTTATCCGCATACAGCCGTACAAGGACAGTATCTCCGCTTTTAGGCTTTCCCGTCATCTCGGCATAGGGTAAAAAAAGATCCTTTTCAAGGCCCCAGTCCAAAAAGCCTCCAACCTTTGTGACCTCCTTTACCTTAAGGGCCGCCACCTCGCCTATTGAAAGTGCGGGAGACTTTACGGTAGCAATAAGCCTGTCCTTTGAATCCCTGTAGATGAAAACCCTGATCTCATCACCGGGCCTGGCACCTTCGGGAACCTGGGCAGCCGGGAGAAGTACATGCTCATCAGAGGCTTTATCCTCTTTCAGATACACTCCGAACTCCACTCTTTTTTCTATTATCAGGTCCTTATATCTGCCTACCTCTAACATTCAAATCTCACCACTGAAAAAATATCACCATTCGTATCACAAAGTGTCACCGTAAGCTCATCCTCTCCATCTGATGCGGACACCACTACCTCTTCATCCGGCAGGGCCTGCTTCCTGTACTCTACGAAAAATGCCCTAGGCATCGTATCGTCGGCCAGGCATTTTGCCGCAGCTCCCACATAGTAGGAGTTGTTCATGTGACCATTGGTATCCAAAAACATGGGGGAAACCGAAAAACGAAATCTCTCATGCATATCCGCAGGTACAGCGATCTTCCTGCCGGGCCACTCCTCTTTGGGGGGCTCGTCCTGTCCGAAACGCTCCAGGAACTCATCCGGGATCCTAACCGGCCTCACATGCTCTATGTCCATCCAGGTCCAAAGGGAATTGGCAGTCACCAAAAGCTCATTTGACTCTGAAAAAATCTTGAAATATCTCTTGCCGATGAACCCGGAAAACCCGTAGGGATAGGTCTGTATCAGCAGCCTGTCGGCAAGCTGTATGCTTTTGTGTATCCTTACCTGCCATGATATCACAAACCATCCCCTGTGCTTTTTTACCATTTCATTTATGTCATAGACATCATCCTGAGTCTGGAAGGTGCCACAGTTGACCATCTCGCGCAAGATCGCATCACAGGTGATGTGACCACCCGGCCCCACGGCATCCAGCCCTACTCTGCTATTTATCTCATACATACTCTCTCTCCAAAAAGATTCTTCGCTTCGCTCAGAATGACAGTGGGGGGAAAGATTCTTCGCTTCGCTCAGAATGACAGTGAGTGGTACTGTCACTCTGATGACGCAGCCTTTACTGTCATTCTGAGGAGCGCAGCGACGAAGAATCTTACTTCACTGCCAGAATAATGATCACCGCCAAAAATGCCAAAATCAAAAGGTACGCCACCCGGTCTGTACCGGAATACTTCAGGGGCTTCATCCTGGTCCTGCCCTCTCCACCGTGGTAGCAGCGAGCCTCCATGGCCATAGCCAGATCCGACGCACGGCGAAAGGCGGAAACAAAAAGTGGCACTAGGATGGGCACCATGGCCTTGGCTCTTTTGATAAGACCGCCACTCTCAAAGTCCGCACCTCTGGCCATCTGGGCCTTCATGATCTTGTCAGTCTCCTCCACTAGGATGGGGATG
>CAMOFS010000131.1 GCA_946613735.1 uncultured Lachnospiraceae bacterium
ACAAAAGGATGGGCATTGGGTACCGGTGTAACATGCTGATACGTGAGGATCTCACGGATCTTGGCAACGTTGATCCCATAATAATTGTCCGCAACCTTGAACTCGAGTATTTCCAATTCATTAGTGCCGGACTCCAATAAAATATTAGTATCCATACATTCTCCTCCCAGTAATTTTTAGTAAACCCGGTAAACCCCCGAGATATTACCACTATTATTGATTATAATCAAAACACCTTTGAAAATCAACTGTTAAAGCTTTTCTACCAGTGTCTTTTCCTCACTTGATATGACCTGTAGCTGGATGTTGTTCAGGTCCTTGATATACTCAGGTGCAAATTGGAACAAAAGCACCATTTCCTGCTTCTTGTGAGCCTTTATAGTACCGTTAAAACTGCTTAAGTCATTAAGAAGGATCGTCCTGTCAGAGGTGTTGGCCGCTCCATCCACTGTAGCCCTGAAGGAAACACCCATGCCGGGGACGTTGAGATCAATATCCTCATCAGATGTATTCTTGACCTTGTACTCCAGCACAAGAAAATGATTACCGGCTGAAGGTGAAAGATCAAAATATCCGTCAAAGCTGTAATTGGTCACATCCAAAGCCTTGACATAAGTAAACTTAAGATCCGGGATGCCGAGTGCCGATCCAAGATCCGGAGCTGTCCTGCTGACAAGTCCCTCGGACTCACCGGATCCATCAGGCTCCTCCGACTCACCGGAGGGTGTACTGTCGGATGAAGTATCACCTGATGAACTGTCACCGGATATGGGCTCCGGTATGTCACTGATACTGTCGCCGCCATCCACATCACTTCTGTCTTCGTCAAAGCCAATGTTTTCACTGGCAGTCACGTCATTAAAAATCCTGCTTTTTGTGGTAGCTCCCTCTCCGGAATCATCCCTGATATTGACGGCTCCCTGCTGAAGAGTCCTGTTGTACTTGGATGTAGCGCGGGCGCAATAAATAGCGATCTGCTTTTCATCTTCGTCAGAAAGCTCGTAAACATGTGCGCATCCGCCAAAGATCAAGCCACAGATAAGTGTCAGACAAAGAAATATGATCTTTTTATTTCTAATCGGATTCATAGGTATATGGTATCATTTATCACTTTAATATTCAACAGTATTTTGTGAAACATTCGCCTAAGATTTATTCGTTTTCAACATATTTGTCCAGTTCGAAGTAGAATTCAACACCGTTATCGTAATTGGTTACACCACAGTCCTTGTTGAAGCTGTCCATAACCGCTTTTACAACGGAAAGACCGATACCGCTTCCGCCATACTCTCTGGTACGTGCCGCATCCACCTTGTAAAACTTCTCCCAGATATGTTCCATAGCCTCATCGGGAATGGGATCTCCGGTATTGAAAACACAGATCCTTACATCCTTTTCCGATGGTATGACTTTTATGCTTACGATCTTTTCATTTTTTGCATAGTGAATGGCATTGGTAAGGTAATTGGTAAGTACCTGCTCCGCAAAAAACTCATCTGCCAGGACATAAGTTTCTTCAAATTCCGGCGCCACAAGCTTTACCTCATTTTGGGAAGCCAGTATCTCATTGGACTCTACAACTGACGAGATCAGTTCATTAAGGAGCACCCTTTCCATATTGATATTACTGTTGCCATACTCCAGCTGATTTAAGGCTAAAAGCTGACGCACCATCGTATTCATCCTGCCGGCTTCGTCAACGATAACATCCGCATAGTATTTCCGGCTCTCCGGATCATCTGCCACGTCATCGGCGAGTCCCTCGGCATACCCCTGGATCACGGCAATGGGAGTCTTCAGCTCATGAGATACGTTGCTGATGAACTCCTTTCGCATCTTTTCAGCCTCTTCCTTTAGCTCTATGTCCCTGGATAGCTTTTCGTTTTCATCCTGGAGCTTTCCTATGGTGCTCTCCATATAGCTGGAGAGGAAAAATGCCACAAGTCCTGCCACCCCGATGGCCAAAAGCCCGACTACCAGGATGAATCTGTTGGTGACCATGGCGCTTTCCTTCATGCCCGCCACTGCAGTTCGCATCATTACTATATTCCCGTCGGAAAGTGTGCCCCAAAGCACCAGGTAATCCTCCCCAAACCGGTCGTCACGGATCTTTCGGATGCTGTAGTTCTCCGTCTCTTCACTGCCCCAGAAGCTGTCGTCATTTTCTCCCAGCATGGTCATATACATCTGACTAAGCAAAAAATCGATATGGTCCTGGCTGGATATGATCACCGTCCCATCGGAGGACATAACAAGAAATGACAGATTCTCGTTACTGGCCAGTTTTTCCAGAGTAAGCTCAAAATCATCCTCGTATAGCTTACTGCTTTTGGCGCCGGAATCTATCACATTAAAAGCCTTTATCATCTTATCGGTCTTGTGGAGTGTGTAGAAAAAGCCTAAAAGTGTGGTATTTAATAAACATACCAGGGCAATGACTCCGATCACCACTCCTATGATGGCTGTGGCGATCCTTTTTCTGATGCTTCTATTCTTCGATCTCAAACTTATACCCCATACCCCAGATTGTCTTGATGTAGGCACCCTTGTCGCCCATTTTGCTGCGGAGCTTTTTGACGTGGGTATCTATGGTCCTGGCATCGCCGAAATAATCGTAGTCCCATACTGAGCTCAGTATCTTTTCCCGGGAAAGCGCAAGCCCCCGGTTTTTGATGAAATACTCCAAAAGCTCGAATTCCTTGACTGAAAGGTCGATCCTCTTGCCGTCTATATGGACCTCATGGGCATCCACAGAAAGGTCTATGCCACCTATCGAGATCTCCGAATCAGAGGATGAGCCGGCAGCACCCGCTCTTTTTAAAACCGCACCCACCCGGGCCACCAGCACCTTGGGAGAAAAGGGCTTGGAAATGTATTCATCGGCGCCGGAGGAAAAGCCCTTAAGCTCGTCATCCTCCTCACCCTTGGCGGTAAGCATGATCACCGGTATGTCTGATTCCCTGCGGATCTCAGAAAGCACCTCGTAGCCGTTCTTTTTTGGCATCATCACATCCAAAATGATAAGTGCCAGATCGTTATTGGCATAAAAAGCATCAAGGGCCGCCTCTCCGTCAGCGGCCTCTATAACCTCATAGTCGGCGCGTACCAAAAAATCATGCACCAGCTTCCTGAGTCTCATTTCATCGTCTACTACTAAAATCTTCTGATTCATAAATACTCCAAATAAGATCCTTCGACTACGCCCTTCGGGCAACGTTTGGGATGACAGGTAAAATCACCTGACTATGCCCAGATCGGCTTCACGGGCTGCCACGGCCGCCTCCCTCTCACTAAGCTCCTGCTCCCAGGTGGCGTATTTGTCCAGGATGGCTGTCTCGTAGTTTAAAATAGTGGGTGATTTGGAGGTAAGGGTGATGGCAAACATGGCAATGACCATAACGATACAGACTATAGCCACTATCCTCATACTGGCCAGCTGTCCCTGAACGTTTTTAAGCTTTTTCTCCAGTCTGGGATTGGGAACGCTTCCGGCATCGGCCTTGGGTGCCACCTCAGACTTAACGACAACGTTGTCAACCTTAATAGGCGAAAGCTCCGTAATACCACCTGCCCTGAGGCTCACCTGAAGCTCCTTTAAAAAAGAATAACCCACTGCAGTGTGAAAAAGCCCCTGGCTTAGGATCTGCTCGTACATGCTCTTGGCCTCTTCGGTACTCCGGCCCCTAAGCCTCTCCTCCAGATACTGTACGGCTTTGGCTTCTTTTTTTGCTGCATTGGTCTCATCATTATTAGAAAACAAAAATCCGTTTACAGGTCTTAAATCTGCCATTTCCTCTCTCCTTTGATTTTGTATAGTATAACATATAACGAAAGGGAGCGACAAGCCGCTCCCTTTCAAATTGAGGAAATATGGAACACAATTCCGTCATGGAGTCAGACCCCATGTAACGAAAAAATGTTGAATTGTGGATGTCTCCACAACCGAATACAATATATCACACAAAAGGACACACAACGGACACACTGCCAATTTATACAGGATATGCCTTATTTTCTGTGTCTGCCTTTGCAGGATCCACACCTGTCTGCTGAGCCTGGCGATACTTGAAGAAATCAGTAGCAACCTGAGGGAACAGAGCATATGAAAGCACGTCCTCTTCCTGCTGCTTCCACTGCTTCATCTCTTCCTCAATGGATGCAAGCTGCGGCTCTATAAGATCAGCAGGTCTGCAGGAAATGGCGTTCTTTTTGTCTTCTCCCAATACCTTGTCAACAATCTCGGGATTGAAGGGCTTAACAGTCTGACCATACTTACCTAAAAGGATATCCTTGGTCTCATTGGTGGCAACCTTGTAGCGCTCTCCCATAAGTACATTGAACACAGCCTGTGTACCAACGATCTGTGATGAAGGTGTAACAAGGGGAGGCTCCCCCAGATCCTTACGAACTCTGGGAACCTCTTCAAGAACCTCATTGAACTTATCCTCCTTGCCCTGCTCTTTAAGCTGTGAAAGCAAGTTGGAAAGCATACCGCCGGGAACCTGATACTGAAGGGTCTTGATGTTGACACCAAGTACCTTAGGGTTCATAAGACCGGAATCAAGGCACTCCTGGCGGATGGGAGCAAAGTACTCTCCGATCTCACATAAAAGCTTAAGATCAAGACCTGTATCATACTCGGTACCCTTAAAGGCCTCAACCATAACCTCTGTAGCAGGCTGGGATGTACCCAGTGCGAAGGGTGACATAGCTGTGTCGATGATGTCGCAGCCTGCTTCTACAGCCTTCATAAGAGTCATGGAAGCCACACCAGAGGTGTAGTGGGTATGAAGCTCGATAGGAAGCTTGGTAGCGGACTTAAGGGCCCTGACAAGCTCATCAGCAGCCTTGGGAACCAAAAGCCCTGCCATATCCTTGATGCAGATTGAATCTGCGCCCATGTCCTCGATACGCTTTGCAATATCCATCCAGTACTCTAAGGTATATGCATCACCCAGTGTATAGGAAAGAGCAACCTGAGCATGACCCTTTTCCTTGTTGCAGGCCTTAACAGCTGTCTCTAAGTTCCTGATATCATTGAGGCAGTCAAAGATCCTGATGATGTCAATACCGTTGGCAAGGGACTTCTGAACAAAGTACTCTACCACGTCATCAGCATAGGGCTTGTAGCCCAGGATATTCTGTCCTCTGAAAAGCATCTGAAGCTTGGTGTTCTTAAATCCGTCACGAAGCTTTC
>CAMOFS010000132.1 GCA_946613735.1 uncultured Lachnospiraceae bacterium
GCATGACCATAGATCCCGGCGCAGGGGAGCGTCTCGCCAATGAGATGACGCGTTCAGGTGCGGGGCTTGTGACCTGTGGCTATGAGATCCTGGATGATGGCGAGCCCTGTTATGTCACGCCGGAATTTAACCGCCGGGTGCTGGATAGGGAGGATATGCTCTGCCGCTATTTTTACCAGACCCATTACCAGGGCTATGTGTGGAACAAGATGTTTCGGACCTCTGTGCTGAAGCGCCACCGCATCAAGTTTGACACCGACATCCCTGGCTCCGAGGAGATGCTTTTTCTGATCAGATATACAAAGGCTATCCATAATGTGGTGATGCTGCCCGATGTTTTATGTCATGTGAAAAGCGTTGGCGAGGCGGATATTGAGCTTGAGATGGAGGCCTACTACCGTATGGAAAAAAAGCTGTGGCGGCACGACGACGCACAATGGCTGTGCCAGCAGAGTATCGAACTTTTGGAGATGGAACTTGATACAGAGATTTGAAAAGGAAGACAGGATTAAAATATGGGTTGGGGTGATCGCTCTTTCCATCGTCATCGCCTATGTAATGTCAGCCGTGATCGACCGTGAGTTTCTGGCTGCGGCATACCATGTTATTACCGGCCGGGACAGCGGCGTGGACAGCGTGGGCGGTATGTTTTTATCCCGGCTTTCACCGGCCAACTTTACCCGGATCAGGGTGATCCGCATGGAGGTCATGGCCATCGCATTTTTCGTCTTCATTATGCATCCAGTCTATGGGATCCCCACCCTGTATGAATTTGTATATGACAAGCGCTGGCTTTTGGCCATGATGCTTTTGGCTTTTTTCATCCTAAATGGCTTAAACGGCGACAGTATCTCCTGCTATGATTACTACGTCCAGTCCGGCTCCGGCTCGGAGTTCATATATCCTATCATAGGAAAAGAGCGGGAGATCCGCTCCGACGAATGGCTGGTGGCCACACCCCAGATCCTTTACGGTATCATGCAAAAGGGTGGCCTTGAGTTTCCCAGTATATTTGATATCATTACCAATCCCCTTTCCCTATGCTACTGGATCATCTGGCGCATCTTCGGAGGCAGGGCTTATTACAGTGCCTGGTGGTATACTCCCATCTTTTTGGGAGGACTTTTGACGGCGGAGTTTTTGCAGATCATTTTGGCAGGTGATGCTTCCGATGAGCGGGGCATCTGTGAGCTTAACGCAAAGCAAAAGCTATTGGTGTCGGCCTCCGGCTTTATGATCTTTTTATCCTCATTTTATCAGTGGTGGGCCTTTCCCTCATACTTTTTTTATATCCACGGTGCGGTGGTTTTTCTATGGTACTTTTTCCATACTGAAAAGCTGTGGCAAAAAGTCCTGCTTTTATACGGAACCGGTATTATGGCATTTTTATATCTTAGGCTTTTGTATCCTGCCTGGCAGGTGCCCTTTGGATATGTGGGACTGCTTATGGCGGCCTGGGTACTATACGAGCACAGACATCATATAAAGTACTTTGATAAAAAAGAATGGGCTCTGGTTTTTGTGGCTCTGGCGGCTGTTGTAGCAGCGGTGGTATTTTTCGTTACTAAAAACTGGGGATATTTTGTTACCATGTTCAATACGGTCTATCCCGGGGATCGGGCAGATGCCGGGGGCATGTCCATACAGAAGCTTTTCCATTATATCCCTGCCCTGGGCTATGCTTTTATAAAGGACTATCCCGCCAGTGAAGCAGGTGCCATAATAAGCTTTTTCCCCATCCCCACCATAATGATCCTGTATAAATGGTACCGCGACAGAAGGCTTAGATTTTTGGAGGCCGGGCTTCTTATCATTGCGGCATTTTTGACCCTGTACTGTACCACGGGCCTGCCCATGCCCATAGCCTATGTGACGTTGATTTCCAGGTCCACGGCATGGAGGGCGGTGGATGTGATCGGCTATATCAATGTGCTGTTTTTCGTGCTATTTTTGAGAGACTATGCATCAGAGGACTTTGCGGAGGTGGCAAGCTCCAGGCACCGGGGCAGAGAGGATGCCCGCACCTGGCGCATATACAAGACGGTAATGGTTTTGATCATTACTATTGATATTATAACGGGAATGTTTATCCGGCCCATCGAATACGGATATGAAGCCATTACCTCAAAGCCGGTTTTTGAAAAGATCCACGACATAGCTTTGGAGGAGACGGACAATCATGTGCTGGCATATAATTCCATCATCCTGCCATCCTATACCACAGCCTGTGGCGCGGATACGGTGAATTTTGTAAACACTAAGCCAAACCTGATCCTGTATGGGATGCTGGATCCCAAGGGAAAATATGAGGATGTCTACAACCGCTATGCTCATGTGAGAATGGTTTTTTCAAAGAGGAAGCATACGCGCTTTGAGCTGGACCAGCAGGATGCCATTACAGTAAGGCTGGCATACCGGGATGTGATAATGACCGGTGCAAATTATGTGGTGAGCAAAAAGAAGCTTGATGTGGATAACAGTTGGCTTTCGCTTGAAGAAGCTTATTTTGAAGATGGCATACATATCTACAAGGTAAAGTATACCGATAAGTCTGTTAAAAGGTTTTTCAGGCGTACCGGAGCCGGACTGATGAAGCTTAAGGAGGAGGGATACGTGAAGTAGGCCATGGATAAAAAACTTGTTTCGGTGATCATACCGGTGAAGGAAGAAAATGAATATCTGAAGCAGGTGCTTTTTGACCTAAAGCATCAGAGTTATCCCAGGGTGGAGGTGTTGGTGGAGACCGGGGGCGGCAGTGCCTCCGCTGCCAGGAACATCGGACTTTCAAAGGCAACAGGAGAGTACGTGATCTTTGCGGATGGGGATGACCGGATCGAAGCGGATTATGTGTCGTCCCTTGTGGACGCCTTGGAGAGCGCCCCGGATATCATCATGGCCGGCTGCGGTTATGACATAGTCGATCCCGGTACCGGGGGCGTGGAAAAGACTGCTTCCTGTGAACCGAAGATTTTCCTGCGCGATGATATGCTGTCGCGACTTTTTGACACGAAGATCTATCAGGGTTATGTCTGGAATAAGATATTTAAAAGGGAGCTCATAGACCGGTATGACCTGGGTTTTTCCGAGGACATCAGATACAATGAAGACCGTCTTTTCATCTTTAACTATCTTTTGATGAACAAGGGCCGGGTGGCATACTCTAATGAGGCGGCCTATCACTATCAGCTTCGGGCCGATTCCGTGATGGGTGCGATCAGAAATCAGGATATGGTGACGGACGCCATGACTACGGAGTTTTTAGCATTTTCCATGATGCGGGTGCAGCTGGAGATGGCGCTTTTGCCCGGGCTGTCCGGCGACAGGCAGCTCATAGATCCTGTCCGTGCAGGTCAGATATTGTCAGAGCTTAGGCAGGATGAGATCCAAAGTCAGCTTAGGCTGTTTAAAAAAATGGTGGGGCCTAAGGACATCTTCAGATACCGGAAGAGTCCTATGCGCAAGTTTGCTAAGGAGTGCCCGGTGGGGCTTTACATCCCCCGTGCTCCCATGGAGGATGTGTTGCTTAAGATCTACAAACGCTACGCCCTCACGGGCTGCACCTACACTTCTCACCCGGAGTACTTCGAGGGTGTGGGGTATCTGGGATAGGAGTGGAGGCAGTGGTTGATGGTAAAGACCATCAAATTTTGTAGACGAAAAAATGAGGGGGCAATTTAGGGTGGCGAAGAGCCACCCTTTTTGGTAGAATAAACTTCGTGAGAAAACTCATATATCATACGTAGGAGGAGCTTATGAAATACGATTATCTGATAGTGGGTGCGGGGCTTTTCGGTGCCGTGTTCGCATATGAGATGAAGCAGAAAGGAAAGAGATGCTGCGTCATCGACAAGCGGGATCACATCGCCGGCAACATCTATACAAAAAAGCAGTCCGATATTGACGTGCATGTATACGGTCCCCATATTTTCCACACCAGCAAAAAAGAAGTATGGGATTATGTGAACCGTTTTGCGGAGTTTAATAATTTTATCAACATGCCCGTGGCAAGCTACAAGGACGAGCTGTATAACCTGCCCTTTAATATGAATACTTTTTCACGGATGTGGAACATTAAGACTCCTAAGGAGGCTCAGGACATTATCGCAAGTCAGATCGCAGATCTCAATATCACCGAGCCCCAAAACCTTGAGGAGCAGGCGCTTTCCCTTGTGGGCCGGGACGTGTATGAGAAGCTCATCAAGGGCTACACAGAAAAGCAGTGGGGCAGAAAGTGCACCGAGCTTCCGGCCTTTATCATAAAGAGACTGCCGCTGAGGTTTACCTATAATAATAACTATTTCAACGACCGTTACCAGGGCATCCCCATTGGCGGCTATACACAGATAGTGGAGAAGATGCTTTCCGGGATCGACACCTACACAGGTGAGGATTATATGGACATCCGTACCCGGATCACCTCTGAGGGTGAGGGCAATTTCAACACAACGCTGAAAGACGGTACACCCATTTCCTTTGACAAGCTGCTTTTTACCGGCCAGATAGATGAGTATTATGACGCAAAGCTGGGACATCTGGAGTATCGTTCGGTTCGCTTTGAGACCGAGGAGCTTGATATGGAAAACTACCAGGGCAGCGCCATCGTAAACTACACTGAGGCAGAGGTGCCCTACACCAGGTGCATAGAGCACAAGCATTTTGACTTCGGAACCCAGCCCACCACGGTGATATCCAGGGAGTATTCCTCCGAGTGGAAGCCGGGAGTGGAGCCCTATTATCCGGTGAACAATGATAAGAATAATTCCCTCTATGAAGAGTATAAGAAGCTGGCTGATGCCGAGGAGAACGTGATCTTCGGTGGCAGGCTGGGACATTATAAGTATTACGATATGGATAAGGTAATCGAGGCGGCGCTGGAGTGCGTGGCTCACTCGAAGTAAGATTCTTCGCTGCGCTCAGAATGACAATGTTGTTATATTGAGTGCGGATCCACACTGCCACCGTGATGACGAAGCTGATATTGTCATCCTGAAGGCGAAGCAGATACTGTCATCCTGAGGGCGAAGCCCGAAGGATCTTTTAAGGAGGTAATAAAAATGAGAACAGAAACAAAATGCATACAGGCAGGCTATGAGCCTAAAAACGGTGAATCAAGGATGATCCCCATCATCCAGAGTACTACTTTTAAGTATGACACCAGTGAGG
>CAMOFS010000133.1 GCA_946613735.1 uncultured Lachnospiraceae bacterium
ACTACCCGCTCTCCCGGGAATAGTTTTTCCAGGCACTCCTTATCCTCGTCTTTTAATTGTAGAACAGATTGCGCTAAGATCAGGCTTCTCAACAAAACTGTCATATATCTTTTTTATGCTCTCATCGGAAAATCTCTTGTTTCTTGCCATTTCCCAAAAAGAATCATACTCATATGGCGCTTCATATAAATATATATGTCGCACAATCCTTTCCTCTGTTTTATTGGACAGATAAATTCCTGCATCCACAAGTTTTCTCACAAGAGAGTATTGCTTAAAACAGATCAAAAGCGGAAGCATCCTGCCCTCGTATCTATACCCATCAGAGAGAAATACCTTGTATATCCTGTCCTCATCACTAAGCAGATAGTCTATGGGTACGTTTTTGGCAAAAGCCAAAAAGTTTTCCTTTGATTCCCTGTATTCTCCATAATGCATTTCCGGTCCGCAAATCATATCCACCTCCACATGATCTCATCATTACTCATCATAATCCTCCTGCACCGCGGTCCTCGTCTTTGCAGAAAAACCGAAGCCATTTCTTCCCGCGTCCTTGTCGTTTTTCAGGCGTGATATGCCGTATTCCATATCCCGAAGTGTGATGACCATATCCGAGCTATCCTCATCCATATGCCTTAAGGAAACCGCCGTGGTGGCTGCCTCCACACAGCGTCGGACCTCCCTTGCGTTGCCGAAATTCGCGCGCCCCCTCCTGGCTCCCAGGAATGAATTCAGCCTTTTTTTTGCATCCAGCTCAATCGCGTATCCATCCTTTTTTGCCATAGAGGATGCGATCTGTATTAGCTCTTTGAGAGTGTAGTCCTTGAACTCCACCTGCCTGGTTATCCTGGACTCAAGTCCCGGATCCAGATCTAAAAACTTCTCTGTCTGACCCCTGTAAAGTGCAAAGATAACTGTCACATCCGGATACATGTCCATAAGCCTTACAAACTCCTTCAATGCTTCCTCCACATATCCGCCGGCTCTATCCTGCATCAGAAATCCCGCCTCATCGATAAAGAGCACTCCGCCCTTTGCCTTTGTAAACGCCTGTGTTACAAGGGGCGCCGTCTTTCCCACATACTTGCCGATAAGCTGTGAACGCTTGGGCTCGTATATGATCATATCACCGCCCTTGTTTTCAGCGATGATCCTGGCAAGCATCCTGGCCATGGTGGTCTTGCCGGTTCCGGGATTACCATAGAAGATCATATTGGTATGTCTCATGCCAAGCTTGGGATTTAATTTCCGCTCGTTCTCTACCGCTATGAACTCCTTTACCACACTCTTGAATTCCGGCTGGCCCGTCATAGCCATTAGTTTCTCATACTCGCTTTGCTCCTTTGACAACTTAAGGAACTCATCGGAATCGCTGAGTATCCACGCCAGCTTTTCCTCTCCCAGTTCCGCACCAAATTTTCTCTTTGCTTTGGTCACAAACTTCTCAGCATCCGGATACTGCACGGGAGAAACCATCCCAAAATTGTACGCCTCAGCCGAAACCTTTTTGATGAGAGTCGCATATTCTTCATTTTTGATGGCATCAACATGGATCGGCCGGGATGCGATCCTGCCGGCAAATACATTCGCAAAAGCGATTGAATAGCCCCCCTCGGGAATGATCAGCATCTTTCCATAGGCACCGCAGCCATCGATGGCTTTGAGCTTATCCTCAAGATTACTGTCATCGTAAAGACCGCTTACGATGATGCTATCCATATGATCATATGATGAAAACGCCGAGATATACGGGTTTCCACCGCCCTCCACGGGCACCACATCTGAAAGGTCTATGTGATATATCCCCGAGTACTCATCGATTTCCGTAGGCAGGTCACAGTCGTCCAGACAGTCATCGTCATAAAGATCCGTGTCATAATAAAATCCATCCTCATCCTCTGACACATGGTGAAGAATATCCAAGCTTAATACTGCTGCCTTCACTGCTGCCGACATATCCGGTGACTCGATGACCATTATGTCATTTATCTCATCTACATTTTCATTGTATCTCTTCATGGCTCTAAGGTAGGGCATACTGTCCCAGTCCCACTTATGCCTCAAAAGTCGGTTTGTAAGAAAAACCTTTTTGACGGCGTGTCCCCCCAGGTTCCATGTCCGTGAACGCATCATAGGTAACAGATTCTCCATAACCTTATAAAACTTATTTCCCTGCATGATCATATCCTCCTTTTTCTATATATAAAGATCATCTATTGGCATCTGACATTTTGTAATATAATCCGGGATGAAACCCCCGTACTGATCGATGGGCTCATTTAATACAAATATCACAGGATAATCCGGGGGTGTGGGATCCAGCGGAAATGCGCCCCATCCATCCGTCAGGTATATCAGTCCGTCAATCTGCAGTCCCTCTTTTTCCTTAAGCTCGCTTATCCTGTCAAAAACAGGTATAAAGGAGGTCCCTCCAAACCCATACAGCTTCGAAAAATCATCCCTGCAATTTGCCGCTTCACGAAGGGGCATACGCATCTCCTTCTGGATCATGGTGTCACACTGCATATACAAAAGCTCACCGCTCAGTTTCAGACTTTCCGATTCGTTCAAAAGTGACATAAGTTCACCGAAAAACTGATCTGCCACATATCCGCTGCAGGAACCGCTGGTGTCAATTGCCACACAAAGCGTCTTGATATCCGGCGTCTCACCCTCTTCCCGGGGCTCCACCAGGGGCACATCCTCATAAAGCTTTAGCCCATAGGAATAGAGCATGGGATCAATGCTGTCAGGATCCTCCTTTGGAGTATCATGGCTTGAAAAGAACTCACGAAGCACATTGCGGTAATCCGCGGTCTCACCTCCCGGATCCTTTACATCCTGTAAGGAACCGCCTGCAGCATGACCATACTTTTTGTCCCGCTTTAATCTTTCAGATAGCTTGTCAGCCAATCCATCAGCGTCCACACTAAGCGATTCCCGAAGTTTCTCCCATCCTGCAGCATCCTCAGGCTTTAACGTCATTCCCTTTTGGCTGTCCTTCTTTCTGTCCTTATCTTCATCATCCCCGGGCACCAGGGTATACAGCACCTTCGGCTCCCAGATACTATGGTCATCACGGGCAATCTTTTTTTGCATGTTTCCTGCACTCTTTAGAATTGGCACGCTTTTTCTTGAAAGATTAAAATTGCCAAAGCAGGTGGCGTAGGGCTCTATGGTCTGCATCTTGTTAAGCTCAAAACCATTCACACCTGAATACCCCAGATCCATGCAAAGCTTACCAACCCTCTGATCAGCGACCAGGGATATGACCTTTTTACGTTTCCTGTCTGTCTCCTTTTGATACGCCTCCATGTCACCATACAGGCAGTGCAGTATCACATGCAGTATGTCACTTTTCACATTTGCGATATCCCTGATGACGCATTCCGGATTGTAAAACAGATGCTTCATATCTGAAGATATGGGCATGTCCACCGGCACAGGGTGAAGCTTAAGCATTCCGAATGCCGGAGATAGGGTGGGCAGCTCACACTTAAGGGCGCGGATGTTCTTTTCCATTACCCTTTTTGCGTAACCCAGGCTCTCTGCCGGGATGTCACTTAAGGACGGTTGTTTTTCCATTTTCTTATCCATGCTTCACTCCCCTTTCAGTTGTTAAATCCCAGGGTTCCCTTCTGCCTGCCATACTGCATCTTGCTGGCAAACTCCATTGATGCTATGGCACTCTCCACATCAGAAAGCTTAATCTGACGCAGGGTACTTTCATTTATCTTTTCCGCCGGCATCTTTGCTATACGGGAAGCTGCAACCATCATGCAGTTTTCGATCAGACTCCTGGCCTCACGTCCGTTACCGAAATCACGTCTGTCGGATCGTCCGGCAAAGAATTCCTCAACCTTCTTGTCTGCCTTTTTATCCACCCTGAGATCCAATAGTCTGGCCTGGCAGTGGAATATCTCCACCATCTCCTGAGGCGAATATGACTCGAAAAATATAGTGGTATTGATGCGGCTTCTGATGCCGGGATTGCTGTCCAAAAAGGCCTTCATCTTGTTATCCCGATCGTCCAGCTTGTCACCGCCGTACCCGGCAAATATCACAAGCCGGTCCATACCATGCTCCTCCAATTCCAGTATCAGCTGAGCTATGGCTTCCTGTCCAAAGGCATCCATGCCCCCTACACCTGCCGCGGCAAGGGCATAGGCCTCGTCTATGAAGATGATATCGTAATCCTCAAAAAGCTTTTTTACCTTGGGTGCGCTATGTCCTACATACATGCCCTTAAGCTCGGCACCGTTTATGCTGATAAACCTGTTGCCTAAAAGCAGGCCCTTTTCTGCCATCATGTCACCCAGAAGTTTTGCCATGGTGGACTTTGCGGTGCCGGGAGCACCGATCATCAGGTGGACGTTGTGGAAATCCGCATCCCCAAGGCCCCGGCTGCGACGCAGCTTATTATATGTCATCACATCCATTATGCCTTTGATCTTGTCCTTGACAGCTTCCATCCCGACTAAATCGTTCTTAAAAGCCTCCTCGCTTTTTTTCTTGTTACCATTGTTGGCCATGGCTTCAAATTTATCCAATACCGCGAAGTCCTCTTCAGTCAGCTTCTTTTTATCGGGCTGTGTCTTTAATACATACCTGACCACCTTTTCCATGATTTCGGATTTGCCGGGACTCCTCATGGAAACGATCTTGTCCGTGATCTTTTCTACCGGAAAGTCCCTTGAAAGTCCAAAGCCAAAATGGTCAACCCAGTTTTCAAATACTGTGGCATGGTATTTACTCATGGCGTCACTCTCGCACTTAACACTGATAGTAGCCGCACAGTACTCCAGAACCACCTCACTTATTATCTCCTCAGCTTCACGGGGATTCGCCATACCACCCGGAACATTCCTGTCGCCCTTTACCGCCACAAGGTATACATGTTTGTTGGACTTGTATCGCTTGAGTGCCTTAAGCATACGGTCTGGCTGCTGATACATCATGAATTCGTTGGTACGATAAATGATACAGATGCTCTCCTTCCTGGTATTAAGCCAGTATGGTTCACGCCCCTTTGGTGTAGGAAGCCCGCCCATGATGAAAACACCATGTGCGAAGGGAT
This sequence comes from uncultured Lachnospiraceae bacterium, assembly GCA_946613735.1. The sequence continues at coordinate 5,078 of CAMOFS010000133.1, forward strand.
TTACATCGTCATTGTGGCTCCCCATCTCCCCCCACTCCAC
>CAMOFS010000134.1 GCA_946613735.1 uncultured Lachnospiraceae bacterium
ACAAAAAATTAAAGCCTGTCAAGGCTTCCGAGGGTTGGGGGTGTCAAACTTCCGTCAAAGCACCCTGAGGGGGCACGCATTAGATACTTTTTCACAAAAAACCTCCTAAAAACAAAAGTAATTATATATGATATGGAGAATTATAGCACACATCCAAGTATCGTTGCAATTTTTATGGTTTTCGCGTAAAATATATTGGTTATATTGTTATTTTTTAGAAGGAGTGTGTTTTCCGATGGATTTTAAGAGTAGGATAGTGGCAGCGTCTTTGTCTGTGGTTATGGCTTTTACTACACTGGGTTCTTATATGCCGTATGCAGACAGGCTTGCGGATGTTGCCCAGGCCGGTTACGAGGGCGAGGGAGTGTTACAGATCCTTGCAACCACCGACCTGCATGGACAGAGTACAGCGTATAATTATAATACGGCATCAGACAGATCAAAGGGTTCCCTGGCTCAGATAATCACAGTGGTCAAGACCCTTAAAAAAGAACTGAAGCGCGGTGCCACCCTTTTGGTAGACAGCGGAGACGATGTTTATGGATATGGTAACGAGAATCTCATGGAAGGTACTACCTCCGGCGTGGAGTATCTTTTTGAAGAGATGGTGGCTGCAGGCTATGATGCCATAACTCTTGGTAACCATGACTTTGATTATGGCTTTGATTACATCCAGAAGGAGCTCAAGGATTCCGGCATAAAGAGCAAGGTGGTATGTGCAAATCTATACCACGCCAAGACCAAAAAACCGGTTTATCCACAGTCAAAGATAATATATAAGACACTTACCACCACTACGGGAGTAAAGGAGTCTGTAAAGATAGGTATCACAGCTGCGGTTGTACCCTCGCTGACAACACATTACGACTGGAAGGACACACTTTCTACAGGAGATATAGTTTCCACAGTCAGAGTACAGGCTGATGCTCTTAAGGCAGCAGGCTGTGACGTGGTAGTGGTTTTGGCTCACTCCGGTTTTGGCTCCAAGGCTCCAAAAGCCGGCACTGACAATGTGGCTTATGCCATTTCAAAGATAGGATCTGTAGATGTGATATGTGCAGGTCATGGTCACGAGAATTTTCCTTCTTCGGATGACAATGTTCAGAAGTATTATGAATACCCCGGTGTAGACGAGGAGACCGGGCTTGTTAACGGCAAGGTGCTTATGGAGGAGGCTGATCACGGAAGGGCACTCGGTATCGCACGACTTCGTCTTTCTTTCACGGACGGACATGCCACTATAGTGAACAAAACAGTTAAAAACAGAAAGATAAAATCTTCGGACAAGCAGGATGCCAAGATCGTTAAGCTCAACAAGCAGTATGACAAAAACTTTGCATCCCAGAACAGAAAGACCATAGCAGGATGTGACTATCTCATTGCCAACTATTTTGGAATGATTGAGGACGTGCCCCTTTTGCAGATGGTAAATGAGGCCAAGATAGCATATGGACTCAGGGTCATAGATGAACAGCTTACCGAATATAAGGGATATCCTGTTATATCTGCTACTACTTACCAGGTGGCAGGAGCCAATGGCTCCGAGGATTATCTGTCCATAGATGGTGGCATAAAAAAGAGCGACCTGATGAAGGTGCAGCCCACCGGACAGGAAAAGGTGAAGATGTATACTATCACCGGTAAGCAGCTTCGTGAGACCCTGGAATGGGAGGCTGCTTCCGCATACGAGAAGGTGGGTTACAGCAGCGAGGACGACTGGTCTGACGGCAAGATGGCAGCCCTGGCAGGAAGGGGCTACAATTCGGTGCTCAATTCTGCATGGCTGGATAAATGGGCAGCCCTGACTGTTTATGACGGCATCGAATACACCATCGATCTGACACAGAATCCCAGATATAGTATTTCGGGTCGTTTGATCCACAGTAATGCACACAGGATCACTGACATCACCTATGGAGGTAAAAAGGTTAAGGATGACACAGTTCTGATACTTGTTTCCAGAAACATTGCCACCACCACCAGGAACCCTGTTATCGGTAAGGACATGAAGTCACAGACCATCCTGCCCAAGTCAGATTACCTTTCAGAGATCTTTGAGGATTATTTCAATGCCCAGATCCCGGATGGTACCCTTCACAGCTACCTTGTGGCAGATGAAAACTTTATCCTTTCCTGCCCCGAGGGAGATTATGTGGTAAAGACCTCCGACACAGGTGAAGCCTATGCTGCCGGTAGAAAGACATGGTACAAGGAAGAAGTGACTACGACCGATGATGGATACGGCTACTATACTGTTGCTCTCGGAGGTGACACAGAGGACAAGTCGGGCCCGTTTTTGGTGGCAGCTCCTCTCAAGAAAAAAACTACCGGTAACCCTGTAGAGGTGAAGGTCATAACCTCTGACAAGAATGGTGTTAACAAGGTAGAATACAAGGAAGGCGTATGCACTGACAATCCTGCTGACTGGACAGGCAGTCATACAGTATCCGACAGCTTCAAGGCCACAGATAACGGATGGTATTCCGTCAGGGCAACTGACAGGCTGGGCAACGTTAATATCCGTTACGTCCATATTGAGAATATCGACCCCAATGTCTCAGAGGCACCGACTATTGATAAGTTTACAAACAAGATGACAAAGATTACCGGTAAAGCTTCACCAAAGGGAGAAGTTACCGTGGCAGTGGGTGGCAATCAGTATACTGCCACCGCAGACAGTAAGGGTAATTATTCTGTTACTGTTCCTTACCAGAAGGCTAATGCCAAGATCCGGGTATGGCAGTACGATACACAGGGCAGAAAGAGTGCCGAGACAGTGGCATATGTAACCAGGCGTGGCGGCAACATCCCTGATGTGTTTACATTAGACAACAAGACACCATATATCAAGGGAGAGCTTGCTGACTCCAAGTACAGTTCTATCGTGGCTATACATAATGGCAAGATATACGTGCCGGAGCAGTTTGTGAGTTATTACAAGCTGTCCAAGCTTTATTCGGTCAACAGATATACCATGAAGCGTACAGGCTACAAGAGGCTGTCTGACGGTACATATAAGATAGACATCCCCTACTGTAATGCCGGGGATTCGGTCAGGATATACAGCGTGGACTGGAACGGACGTCTGTCTGCCGCCACTAACCTTGTGGTTGAGGATAAGGGACCCAACGTTCCAAAGCTTGCAGATTATGTTGTCGCTGAGGAAGGCGTGGTCACAGGTAAGCTCAACGCTCCCAAGAGCGGTACGGCTTACAGGGCGTTTGTATCTGTAGATGGTATGCGCACTTATGTAGAGCCTGAGGCTGATGGCAGATTTATGATCGATGCAGGCCCTGTTGATGCGGGGAGCACCGTAAAGGTTGGTGTACAGGATGAAGTGGAAGGTGAGTGGCGTACCAGTGCCATCCTTGATATGTGGGCACTGGGTATTGAGTCACTTTCCGATGCCGACACTGGTGATGTTTCTTTTGACGAGCTGGATGATAAGATGGATGTGATAACGGGAAGCGTGGATGACTATGTGGGAGACATAACGCTTTTGCTCCCCGGAGGCAGGCGAACGGTTACTGTAAATGAGGATGGCGACTTTGAGTTCAGCTGCGAGAACAACCTCAGGAAGAATACTTCGGTTGGTATCATTCTCCGCTCTGAAAAGCATAATATCAAGATCTTTGGCACGGCCAGGGTATCAGAGGCGGCTCCTGAGGATCCTGAGTGGATCACCGAAAAGATCACCGAGGACACCACAAAGGTCAAGTTCTTTGATGAAGATAAGGATCCTGCGTTTCTTAAGGTGGGCGGCAAGGTATACAAGCCCGCCGCAGTGGTAGAGTCGGAGGCCCGTGGCGGATACGTTTATGTATTCAAGATCAAAAAGCCCAAGAAGGGTGCTATAGTACGTGGCTGGCTCAAGAATACCGGCGGAGAGACCAAACGTATCAAGATGACGGTCAAAAAGGGTAAGAAGAAAAAGAAGAAGACCGAGGAAGAAGAGGCTTTGGAGGCATTGGCTCAGGCACAATAAGGATAATATATGTTACGCAGATTTATTGATGATAACAAAAAATACTTTAACTACACCAGGTATGCGGCCAAATCAGACCTTAAGGCTGAGGTGGCGGATTCCCACCTCGGCTGGGTGTGGTGGATACTTGAGCCCCTTTGCTTTATGCTTATATACACCTTTATCTTCGGTGTTGTGTTCAATGCAAAGGAGGATTATTTTCCGATCTTTGTATATACCGGACTTACGGCATGGAACTTCTTTTCAAAGTGCGTCAAGCTGTCCACCCGCATGGTCAAGCGCAATAAGGGAATAATATCAAAGGTGTATCTGCCCAAGTATGTTTTGGCAGAGACCTGTATTCTGGTCAACGCATTTAAGATGCTTATATCATTTGTCATCATAGTGGTGATGATGGTTGTCTTCAGGGTGCCGGTGACCGGGCATATCCTTATGGTACTTCCCATGCTGATCCTTTTGGTGCTTCTGACCTTTGGCTGCATGTGCGTAGTAATGCATTTTGGAGTGTATGTTACGGATCTGGCAAATGTTACCGACATAGCCCTCAGGCTTCTGTTTTATATGACAGGTATTTTTTATTCCATAGACAAGCGTATCGGCAAGACATATCCGGAGCTTGCGCTTATTATGGGAAAGGCCAATCCAATGGCTTTTGTGGTAAACGGCCTAAGGGACTCCCTGTTATATGGCAGCAGACCTTCTTACAAGCTTACAGCTCTCTGGCTTGTGCTTGCTCTTTTGATATGTGTATGGGGAATATGGCTTATATATAAAAATGAAAACAACTATGTAAAGGTGATCTGATGAGTGATGTAGCTATTCGGGTTAGTGACCTTAAAATCACATACAGGACTATGAAAAAGCAGTCCTTTAAGGATCTTTTTAGCAGGAAAAACCGCCGCGAGTATGTGGAAGCCTTAAAGGGGATATCCTTTGAGATCAATCGCGGTGAGATAGTGGGTATCATAGGCAAAAACGGCAGTGGGAAATCCACACTGCTGCGTGCTCTGGCCGGGATCTTTACTGCAGACAGTGGCGAAATTGAGACCTTTGATAATACTATATCTCTGCTGGCCATCGGAGTTGGTTTTAACAAGGAGCTTTCCGGCAGG
>CAMOFS010000135.1 GCA_946613735.1 uncultured Lachnospiraceae bacterium
AAATGATGCAGAAAGACCGTGAATGGGATATGGATAATGCGGCAGCAGTTAAGACATGGTATACCCCCACAACCACAGACTGGATCTGGGTGGGGGCGGGAGCAGCCATCCTTCTTTTATCCACAGGATTTGCAATTTTATTTAAAAGGAGAAGAAGGTGAGGGCAATTTTTGGCTACTTTTAACAAAAGATTTGTCTTGACTTAATTGTTGCAACAGGTATAATGTTTTTGTAACAAATTCGTAACAAATGTAAAAAAGGAGTAACGATTTAGCCAAAACGGCTTTGGAAAATCGTTAAAAGTAGTATGAACGCTAACAGAGCACTTAAAAAGAGACTTGTCTCAAGCACAGCGGTAGCACTTTCGGTAGTTGCAATGGCATCCGCCGCATATGCTAATACGCCTGTGGCAGAGGAGTCCACTTTTGAGCCCACCGGTTATGCAACGGCAGGCATCGTATCCGAGCTTTCGGACATACAGTATGATGCCAGGGAGCAGGCAGAGCTTACTGTTGACGAGGCAGCCATCTCCGTGGTAGCAGCATCCCTGGAGAAATCCTTAGAAAAGAAGAGCAAATGGGCAGACCGCCTTATGGCCGATGTTGATGACTTTGTATATGTCAGAAAGTCAGCAGATGCTGATGGTGAGATAGTCGCCAAGCTGAGAAAGGGTGATGTGGCCAAGGCTGTATCTGAAAAGGGTGAGTGGACCAGGATCAAGTCCGGCGATGTTAAGGGCTATGTTAAGTCAGAGTATTGTGTGACCGGAGACGAGGCAAAGGCTTTATATAAGTCGCTCGATCTCGATGAGATGACCACTGCACTTTCCGTAGAGGAGGAGCAGGCACTCAATCAGATATATCTTTTAGCTAAGGCAGAAAAGGCAGCCGAGGCAGCAGCTCAGGCCGAGGCAGCGGCAGCGGCACAGCCTGCAGAGGCAAAGGTACAGCAGGCAGCCCCCGAAGTTACACAGAACGAGGCAGTTGAGGCCACTGTGGATGATGTTACACTCCTTGCCAATCTTATTTACTGTGAGGCAGGCGGAGAGCCCTACGAGGGCCAGGTTGCTGTAGGTGCAGTTGTGGTCAACAGGTTGAACGCAGGCTATGCATCATCTATTTCAGGGGTTATCTATCAGCCTTACCAGTTTGGCCCCGCAAGCTCCGGCAGACTTGCCAGCGCTATTGCTTCAGGCAGTGCTACAGCTTCATGCATTCAGGCGGCTCAGGAGGCTCTTTCCGGGGTATCTCCCATAGGCAACTGCAAAAACTTCCACAGGAACAGGGGAGATGCAGGCATAGTCATCGGTAACCATGTATTTTTCTAAAATAGTCTGTCAATTATACATAAAACATGTTATAATTAGAACACTTAAGAGATTTAAGTGTTCTTTTTATTTGATTTTTGGTGTGTGTTAAGGAGGTAGCATTATGAGCGATATGTCAATCAGGGGAGGCAGTTCCCGTATATACGGACAGATAGCCAGCGGCAGTGCATTACCCACCGCGGCGTCGGGACCTGCAGAGATGGCGATTGCAAAGAGAGAGGAAGCTCAGGCTACAGGACTTACGGTGGGTGCTGACAACATGAAGTCCGGCATAGAACTGTCCAACGTAGCGGACGGCGGACTTGCTAACATCACGGATCATCTCCAGCGCATGAGGGAGCTGGCGATTCAGGCCGGCAATGATACTCTCTCGGATAGTGACAGATCCCACATACAGGACGAGATAGATCAGCTCAAGCAGGGTATCTCTGATATTGCCACACAGACTACTTATAATACCAAGAACCTTTTGGACGGTACCAATTCCAACATCAGGATCGCTACGGACAGCAATCCCAACAGTGTCACGGTGGATACCGGAGATGCTACTTTGGAGAAGCTGGGTATCAAGGATTTTGATGTGACCAGCGGTAATTTCAATCTTGAAGATCTGGACAAGGCCATCCAGTCCATAGATGACACCCGCAGCAGCATAGGAGCCAAGACCAATGCTCTTGAGCATGGTATTAATTACAACTACAATGCAGCCGAGAATACTACCGCTGCACAGAGCAGGCTTGAGGATCTCGATATCCCCAAGGCAGTTACACAGCTCAAGAAAAAAGAGACCCTGGATACCTACCAGGTTATGATGCAGAAGATGAGGCAGGACAACGAGCGAGCCCAGTCCGCGCAGTTGTTTGGCAATATGGGGTAGTTTTGTTCATACATAATGCCCTTCCGTGAGGTCGGAAGGGCATTTTTTTAGTGATTTGTTTTGACAAATAGAGTATAATGATTCTATCGTTGTGAATTATTCAGGAGGTTGCTATGAAAAAATACGGTTTTGGTGTGGACGTAGGGGGGACTACCTGCAAGCTGGGACTTTTTCAGACAGACGGTACCCTGTTGGAAAAATGGGAGATACCTACTGATACATCCGATAACGGTGCCAATATCCTTAAGGACATCGTAGCCGCCGTGCACGGCAAGATGGTGGCAAAGGATATCACAAAGGAAGAGGTTGAGGGTATCGGTATCGGTGTACCCGGAGCTGTCACCGAGGACGGCGTGGTGAACAGGTGCGTTAACGTTGGCTGGGGCGTAGTGCCCATCGTAAAGGAGATGGAGGAGCTCTCAGGACTCCGGGTCAGGGCAGCAAACGACGCCAACATAGCAGCTCTTGGCGAATATTGGATGGGAGCCGGCAAGGATTATTCGAGTATCCTTATGGTCACCCTGGGAACCGGTATCGGCGGAGGCATTGTTATCGGTAACAAGATACTTACCGGCTTCAACGGATCTGCTGCAGAGATCGGACATATCAATGTCAACGAGGATGAGCTTTTGGCCTGCAACTGCGGCAACCACGGATGTATCGAGCAGTATGCTTCAGCCACCGGCATAGTCATGATGGCTCACCGCAGGCTTGAGCGTACCGATAAAAAGACCAGGCTTTCCGAGATTGAGGACTTCACGGCCAAGGATGTTTTTGATCTGGCTAAGGACGGAGATGAGGTTGCACTGGAGGTTGTCCGCGAAGTCTGTTATATGCTCGGTAAGATGATCGCCACGGTATGTAATGTTATCAATCCGGAAGCGGTTCTTATAGGAGGAGGAGTTTCAAAAGCCGGAGACATCATCATTGAAGAGCTTATGACCGGCTTTAAGGTTGGGGCTTTCCATGCCTGTGCCGGAACAAAGATAGAGCTCGCCACACTTGGCAATGACGCCGGTATCTATGGTGGAGTAAAGTTGGTTATGGAGTGATCGTGTGTCATTCTGAGGGTCGCGAAGAATCCTATAAGGAGGTAAACATGAGTTACGCTGAAGAATATAGCAAAAAGCTGGTTTCTGCCGATGAGGCGGTCAAGGTAGTCAAATCAGGAGACTGGGTAGATTTCGGATGGTGTGTCACCACCCCGGAGGCCCTGGATGATGCTCTGGCCAAGCGCGGCGATGAGCTTTTCGATGTTAATTTCAGGGGAGGTATTCTGACTAAGCCCCTTAAGATGTTTGAGAGAGAAGATGCGGGTGAGCATTTTACCTGGAACTCCTGGCATATGAGCGGACTGGAGAGGAAGCTCTGCGGACAGGGACTGGCATTTTATGCTCCCGTCAGATATTCCGAGCTTCCCGGATACTACCGTCAGCAGATCAAGCATGTTGACGTAGCCATGTTCCAGGTGGCTCCCATGGACAAGCACGGCTTTTTCAATTTTGGCCCCTCAGCGTCACATCTCGCAGCGGTATGTGAGTGTGCAGATCATATCATAGTTGAGGTAAACGAGAACATGCCCAGATGCCTTGGCGGGTTTGAAGAGGGCATACATATTTCAAAAGTTGATGCAATAGTAGAGGGCGGCAATCCCGCTCTGGGGGAGATCCCTGCCGGTGGCGAACCTACAGAGGTGGATAAAAAGGTGGCAGAGCAGATAGTGGCTCAGATCCCCAACGGAGCATGCCTGCAGCTGGGTATCGGCGGTATGCCCAATGCCGTGGGTATGATGATAGCCCAGTCTGATCTTAAGGATCTGGGAGTGCACACGGAGATGTATGTGGATGCATTTGTGGATATTTCAAAAGCCGGCAAGATCACGGGCGCCAAGAAGAATATCGACAAGGGCAGGCAGACATACGCCTTCGGTGCCGGCACCAAAAAACTCTATGATTTCATTGATGACAATCCCGAGCTTATGAGTGCTCCGGTAAATTATACCAACGATATTGCAAGGGTTTCTTCCATCGACAACTTTATATCCATCAACAACGCGGTAAGCATCGACCTCTATGGACAGATCAATGCGGAGAGCGCCGGTACAAAGCATATTTCCGGAGCCGGCGGACAGTTGGACTTTGTTATGGGGGCTCACCTTTCAAAGGGCGGCAAGAGCTTTGTATGCATCTCTTCCACATTCAATAAAAAAGATGGCACTTCTGAGAGCCGGATCACACCCATACTTGCTCCAGGATCCATCGTTACCGATACCCGTGCCAATGCCATGAACATCGTGACAGAGTACGGTATGGTATGTATGAAGGGCCTTTCTACCTGGCAGCGGGCAGAGGCGCTTATCAGCATAGCTCATCCCGATTTCAGAGATGACCTTATCGCTGAGGCTGAAAAGATGGGCATCTGGAGAAAGAGCAACAAGAGATAAAGCTTCCGCTTCATGGGGCAGGGCGCTTTATTGTCCGGCCCCATGGATGCGGTTTTCAAAAAAGTGCCGGATTAGAAAAAAGTACTTGCATTTTATTTGGATTGTGATAAAATGGATTGTGCTTGTGACGGACAGGATGTTCGCGAGGGCGGCGGCGTGTGGCTCAGTTTGGTAGAGCGCTACGTTCGGGACGTAGAAGTCGCAGGTTCAAATCCTGTCACGCCGACTGGCAGAGAACTTAACGAAAGCGAGCCGTAGGCGAGGCTTGAGTTTAGTCGTAGCCGTGTCGACGCACTTAGCGAGGCGTAGCCGAGCTTAGAAGACGACCTGGCAGAGAACTTTATATTCAATTTCATAACGGCGTGTGGCTCAGTTTGGTAGAGCACTACGTTAGGGACGTAGGGGCCGCTGGTTCGAATCCAGTCACGCCGACTTAGTATTTACA
>CAMOFS010000136.1 GCA_946613735.1 uncultured Lachnospiraceae bacterium
GGAGATGGCATTGGCGGTAAGGGATATTACCGGCGTATCCGCATTGGGATTGTTTGAAAGCTCCTTCATATGCGCCAGAGTCTCTACTCCGTCCATCTCCGGCATCCTGTGATCCAAAAAGATCACGTCATACTTCTTCTTTTGCACCATCTCAAGGGTCTCTGCGCCGCTTTTTGCAGTATCGATTTGAATCTGAGTCGGCTTTAATAGTCCGCATATCACCGTAAGGTTCATGGGAGTATCGTCCGTTACCAAAATGCAGGCCTCGGGGGCAACAAAGCCCTCCGTATGCTTTTGGGCATTCTCCAGTGAACGGCGGTAGCTTTCCACAAAATCTCCCATCTCATCCCAGGAGACCACCTTTTGCTTTACCTCAAAGGAGAAGGTGGATCCCTTTCCGTATTCACTTTCCACATGAAGCTCGGAGTCCATCAGCCCCAAAAGCTGCTGTACTATGTTCATCCCCAGGCCGGTGCCCTCTGTAGTGCGGTTCCTGCTCTCCTCAATACGCTCAAACCTGGCAAAAAGCTTGCCCATGTCCTCCTTACGTATACCGATGCCCGTATCCGACACCGAGCAGGTCAGAAGGATCTCGTCATCCGATACCTTTTTAAAGCCCATTTTCATGGTAAATCCGCCCTCATTGGTGTACTTTACCGCGTTGGTCAGGATGTTAACTATCACCTGCTTGATGCGGATCTCATCACCGATAAGGATATGGGGCAGATGCTCATCTATATCCATATCAAAGGAAAGCCCCTTGTCCCGGGCCTTTACCGCGATCATATTTACAATATCATTGATGGTACTGCCCAGCTCATACTCGGCGGGGAGGATCTCCATCTTGCCCTCAGCCAGCTTGCTGGAGTCTAAAATATCGTTGACCAGTGACAAAAGGCTCTTTCCGGCACTGGCAATGTCATTGGCATAGTCCCTGATATTGTCTTCATTGGTCTCTCTGACTATCATCTCATCCAGACCCAGCACCGCATTGATGGGAGTCCGAAGCTCGTGAGAGACATTGTTTAAAAAATTGGTCTGGGACTCGGCCGCCCTTTGGGCTACCCGGATCTCTTCCTCCAGCTCCGCCTCCCGAAGCATCTGGTCCACGTTTTCATTGATCTGATGAGCCATATCGGAAATGCTCTCATACAGGTCGGATATCTCATCCTTTCCTTTTACACGCATCCCTTCCAGAGCCTTAAGCTTGTCCTGCTGCTCGATGCGGTCCGCTCCGGCAAAACCGTTGAGACTGTTGGCCAGAGCAGCCACCGGCCTTGCCACCAGCCACTGGACCAGGGCATTTTCCAACACCACCAAGGGGACAGACACATTGATTATCATTATGATCAGCTTGAACACAAAGGATGCACCGGCGTTGTTTAGAATAAAACGCTGTTGCTCAAGACGTCGCTCGATACGACTTTTCCTCTCCTCTGCACTGAGCGCGGGAGTATTCTCCTGACCTTCAGCAGGAGTCCCAGCGGCCTGCCCTTCAGCCGCAGGCGCGCCGCTTTCATCACTCTCCGCGTTTTCATCACTCTTTAGCGGCGCCGAGTCCGGCTTTTCTGAAGGCTTGAATCTAAAAAAGCTCTCCGTATCGCTTGCAGTATCCGACAGCACCTCATCCGCTATGGATGGCATAAGCCCTGCCGCAAAGGATGCCGCGGCAATGCCCAGGCACAGGACCTGCAGTACCACTACCTTAAGAAGCTTGCGGGAGATCCTTGAATCATGGATGAGCTGATAACTCCTAAATTCCCCTACGAGCTCACCATCTTCAACATAATTAATACCGATGGGAAATGCCTGCTTGATCTTTGCGGGAGCCTTGTTCATGAAAAGATACATCACCATGCAGTATACAAAGCACTCGGCCGTTACGAGTATCTGATCATGAAAGACTGCCGACTTCGTAATACCCGACAGGCCCTCGCCCTCTGCTATGGTGCCGACTATGGACCAGATGCCTCCCATAAAGGCATTCAGAACAAAAAATCCCAGTATGGTGGACCAAAAATGCTTAAAGACCTTGCGATTCGCCAAAAGGTAGGATCCCAGCATGGCGATAAGGTATATGCTGATGGTGTAGGTAGACTCGATATCATAATACAGTGAGTCAGCAAAGAGAAGCATGAATGCCACTACAGACGGGACTATGCCCCATAGACCGGCGGTAAACATGACCAAAAGCTCCGAGTATGAAAGATCAACATCAAAAACCCCTACATCAAAGGATCCTGATATGACCGCCCTGTGCTGAAAGATCATAAAAGCAGCCGTGCCGCTTACAACTATGAAGAGAACTATAAGATAAACTGCCCTTTTGGCTTTTGTGGACAATAAAGTGTTAAACATAGAAGAAAAACCTCAAAAAAATGTTGATAACTTAAGTTGATGCGTCCATCAACACTATAACTCTATGTATTTATCAACCAAAACCACCCCAAGTTATCAACTTTTCAACAATTTTATCAATTTTCGCACTATTCTGATATATCATTTGTCAACTTGGTGGATTATCGTTTCAACATTCTTAAATATCATGCCGTCATAATTGGCATTTTTTCGTCAGGGCCGCGTGGTTGCTGGGGTTGCGGCGGTTTTTGAGTTGTCTGAAAAATCTGAGAGATTCTTCGTCGCTTCGCTCCTCAGAATGACAACAAAAAGCGCCCCTCAGAATGACCGTCATAATCTACTCAGAGTGACCGTCATAATCTACTCAGAATGACCGTCATAATCTACTCAGAATGACCGTCATAATCTACTCAGAATAACCGTCATAATCTACTCAGAGTGACCGTCATAATCTACTCAAAATGACCATTAAAAGTGTTTTTCCAGCTCTGAGAGCAGCTTGTCGATCACCACGGGCTTGGTGATGAAGCCGTTCATACCACACTCCTTGGCCCTCTGCTTGTCCTCCTCAAAGGCATTGGCGGTCATGGCCACAATGGGAATGGTAGACAGCTCTTCGTCCTTGAGCTTTCTGATCTCCTTGGTGGCCTCGTAGCCGTTCATGGTGGGCATCTGGATGTCCATGAGGATAAGATCTATATCCCCGGGCTTGGACGCCATAACAGCCTCCACAGCCAGGTCTCCGTCCTCCACTTCAGTCACGGCAAAGCCAGCCTCCTCTAAAATCTCCCTGGCTATCTCACGGTTGAGCTGGTTATCCTCCACCAAAAGGATGGTGCCGCCATCTTCAAACCTGTTGTGGAAGGGCGCCACCAGTCCGTCCCTCTCCTCCTCTTCGGAGTCGTTGGTAACATGGTTTCGCCTGCCTACCCTAAGCTTTAGGTCAAAGACCAGCACAAACTCTGTACCGCGGCCTACCTCACTTTTTATGCGGATGGTACCGCCTATCATATCCAAAATGCTCTTGGCCACCGACATTCCCAGCCCGGTGCCCTCGATACCACTCTCTGTAGTGGATCTCTCCCTCTCAAAGGGCTCAAATATCCTGTCCACAAACTCCGGGCTCATACCTATGCCCGTGTCCTTGATACGCACCTCATAGCGGCTGTAGCCGGCCAGGATGCTCTTTCTCTGTCGGATGGTTACCTTGATGTCTCCGCCCTCGGGGGTATATTTGACCGCATTGCTGACAAAATTCAAAAACATCTGTCTCATCCGCATCTTGTCACAGTAAATGGCGTCATCCCGAAGCTCCGACATATCGATCTGGAAATTGAGCCTTTTTTTCTGGATACGGGTCTCCTCTATGCTCCAGATATCGTGCATAAGCTCCGACATCCTGTACTCGTCCTCCATCAGACGAGCCCTGCCGCTTTCGATACGGCTCATGTCCAGGATATTGTTAAGGAGGTCCAAAAGGTGCTGGGATGCGGTCATTATCTTTGCCAGGCAGTCCTTTACCTTGTCTGTGTCGGCAATATGTACCTGGGCTATCTCCGTATAACCGATGATAGCGTTCATGGGAGTACGGATATCGTGGGACATATTGGACAAAAAGGCATTTTTGGCCTCATTGGCGTGATTGGCCTGGTTTAGCGCATCCTCCAATGTCTTTCTGGTCTGCTCGTTCTCTAAAAACTCCTCCTCGGCATCGGCATGGCCCAAAATAACCTTGGTGGGATCGTCATCATTGACCCTCACCCACTTAAAGCTGTAGTGGATGAGCTTGTCATTCATATCCCTACCCAGGCAGGTGGTGCCATAGCTGGGATTATGCCTTAGCTGGTCTATAATGTGGTCGGCAGAGGTAATCTGCATCATACGCTCTCTGTCCTGGGGCGCCACATCACGGTCTATATAGTAGTGAAAAGCCTTATCGTAGTTATAATCGATATATGTCTCAAAGGCTCTCTTGTATCTCTCATTCATGTATTCCGACATACGCAGGATCTCAAACTTGTTCATCTCAAGATCCACATAGTAACAGGTCTGGAACTGTCGGGCCAAAACCTGGATCATGTCCAGCTGGTGGGAATTGATCTGGGAAAACTCCCTGACCTGCATCTGCTGGTAGTACTCAGCGCTATCGTTTTGAAGTGCCTTAAAGCACATCAGGGCCTTGACCACCCTGTCGCCGTTTTTTTCCAGCACACGCCAGCTAAGCTTGCGCCACTTACCGTAATTGGTGCAATAGCTGATCTCAAAGGAAGGCTGGTCTCTTAGCTCCTTTTGGATATTTTCTATGGAGCCCTTTTGGCACTGCCAGTCCCTGGTCTCCTCGGGCACGCGCTCCCGGGTGTAGTTCTCGTTGAATTCGGAATACACACCCTCCTCTGCCATGCCAAAGGTACCCTGCTCCTCTGTCTTTTTATAAAGCTTTATGTGATCATTTTCCAGATCGATGATATAGACCAGAATATAGTCTAAAAGAAAACTATCCAGGATCTCTTTTTTTGAATCAGTCATACCTCTCCCCCAATTAGATTCTTCGCTTCGCTCAGAATGACAAGTAATCGCTCAGAATGACAAGTAATCGCTCAGAATGACGTTTTTTCTTTGTCATTCTGAGGGCGCAGCCCGAAGAATCTCTAAACGCATATAGTATGATTATAACAAATCT
>CAMOFS010000137.1 GCA_946613735.1 uncultured Lachnospiraceae bacterium
TGACCTTGGGGATACGGATCTTCTTGATCTGGTAGAAAGACTGGCGGACATAGAGGGCATCAGCAGGATCCGCATCAGTTCTTTGGAGCCCAGGATAGTGACACCGGAGTTTTCAAAGAGGCTGGCGGGGATAAAGAAGGTCTGCCCTCATTTTCATCTTTCCCTCCAGTCCGGCTGTGACAGGACCTTAAAGCGTATGAACAGGCATTATGATTCCGGCGAGTATGCCGGGGTGGCGGAGAGGCTTCGCCGGGACTTTTTCCGGGAAAGGGGGGCTTATCCCGCCCTCACCACCGATGTGATAGTGGGCTTCCCCGGGGAGACCGAGGAGGATTTCAAAGAGTGCGTCCGCTTCGTGGACGGCATAGGATTTTTTGAGACCCATATCTTTAAATACTCTCCCAGAAAGGGCACAGTGGCCGCAAAGCTGGGAGATAAGCTGACGGAAAAGGAGAAGACCGCAAGAAGCCGTGTATTGCTTGATCTGGGTGAAAAGAACCGGGATGCCTATACGAAGCAGCTTACAAAAAACAGGGAATACCTGCCGGAGCTTTTGGTGGAGGAACATATATTTATGGACGGAAAAGACCTTCAGGTGGGTCATACCGGTGAGTATATCAAGGCTGCCGTTATATCCCGTGAGGACCTGGTGGGAAGGATCGTAAAAGGCCACCTCACCCCCACCGAGTACAGGGATGGCGGCCGCGAGATCTGCATGATGGAAGATTTTGAGATCGTGAAGTGAAAGGTTGATATTTAAGAGTAAAGAGCGGTCATGGCAAAGAAGAGAAAAGTAACAACAGGATATAAACAGGCGAATTTTTTAATGATAACGGCAAGCTGTATGCTGCTGCTGTATCTCTATCTCATTTTATGTCTGTATCCCTTTCTGATAAAGCCAGGATATGCCGAAACAACCGATGTAAAGTACGGATTTTTGATCGCACTTTCCTACGGCTTTAAGGTCGGATCCCTGTACATACCCACCTTTATACCGCTGTCTCTTCTTTGTATGATCGCGGGTACGGCTCTTTACATCAAAAGATCCGGAAAAGGGATGAAAGACTTTGTAAAGTCTCTTCGTTTTTCGTCAACGGATATAATGGTGGCTCTCTATGCAATCTTTGCGATCGTATCCGCCATTGTTTCCCACCACAGGGATTATGTGCTTTGGGGGATGGAGCTGTCGAATATGGGGCTTGCCGCTCAGTTCATGTTCATCTATATCTACTTCATAACCTCGAGATTATTTGACATGGATGAACTTAAAGTCCTTGTGTACGCTACTCTCATTGCGTCGTCTGTGGTCTTTGTCATAGGTATACTGCAGAGGTTCGGCTTTGACATATTTGATCTGTATCACGGCCTGGAGAATAAACTGTTTATCTCAACCATAGGACAGCATACCTATTTTTCCGCATATCTGATCCTGTTTTTTATGCTGGGGGTGTACGCGCTTTGGCTGTCGGACCGGGGGTCTCCCATGTACAAAGCAGCCGTGGCACATCTTGTCATAGCATCCTGTCTTCCCTGTATCCTGAACGCTGATATGATCTTTTCCGGGCTTTTCATGGCTCTTTCCTTTCTCTTTGTCCTGTCCTTTGAGAGCGTGGAAAGGATGAGGGCTTTCCTTGAGATAGCCCTGATCATGCTGCTTACCTGGCGGGTCATAGGCATCGTCTGGTATTTCGCAAAACCGGAATTCCGTCTGGAGCCGCTGCCTGAATTCATTATGCAGTCACCCCTTTTCTGGATACCTGTAGTATTCCTGGTGCTCCTTTACGTGTTCATACAAAGAAAGGCAAAAGAGAAGAACGGATTCAACATGATGGGATACCGCCGTATCGGATACCTGTATGCGGGTCTGGTGGGACTTATCATAATTGCACTCACAATCTATATAATCCTGAATACTGCCGGGATCCTTCCGGAAAAGCTTAGGAGCGATGCGAACTATCTGCTTTTTGATCCCTTTTGGGGGAACGGAAGAGGAGCGATCTGGCATGACTCGGTGATGTCGTTTCTCGGGGAGCTGAAAAATTCTCCGCTGACGGCGATATTCGGAGCCGGACCGGATCAGTTCTTTTTCGTTTTGGATGAGTATGTACATGACTGGCTGATCATATACACTGATAAGCTGGCATTATATGCACACAACGAGTGGCTGAATGCCTTTATGTGCTACGGAGTGTTCGGAGGCGCGGCATACCTGGGAATCTTTTTATCCGCGGTGATACGCTTTGTGAAAAACCGTAATGCAGCTCCTGTGGCGCTCGGCGCGGCCCTCATCATAGTGGCTTATCTGGCACATCAGATGTTCGGCTATCAGCAGTACATAAGTACGCCCTATATCTTTTTGATCCTTGGTGTCGGAGAGCAGGCGGTAAGGGAGAGAAACCGCGGGTTTTCTTGATTTTGCACAGGTGTTTTGCTATACTAGCCGGGAATATTGCCGTTTTTTATCTGGTTTCTTCGTTCTTTTTTTATAAAACGATGGGAGGAAAAATATGCGTCATGATCCTGAAAAAAATACGCAACCCAAGGTAAGGTTATTAAAGGTTCTGCTGAACTTTATACTTTCGGCGGCCATGGTATTGGGCACCATCCCCTGTGAGCCCTTTCTGATGACTGCAAACGCAGAGACGGAAAAGACCATTTCAGGCCTTGGAACAGCCGGTATCCTGTCTCGTCACATGGAGTCCCTAGGCTCTGAAGACGATTGGAACGGGAGTTATGTGTATTTCGGAAAATATAATAATCAGCCCGTGAGGTACAGGGTTCTGAGTGCGCTAGATAAAGAACTGCTTCTGGACTGTGATACAGTGTTGTTTACCGATACTTTTAGCGATACTGTCTCAGAGAATAATTGGGAGAACAGTACTCTCAGAGCAAAGCTGAACGGTGAAGGCTTTTACGATGCTCCCGGGGTATTCACGGATGCTGAGAAAGCAGTCATCAAGGGCTATTATCCCGCCGATGGGGACGAAGGCATTATTCCCTCAGACTATAATACAGTTACAGTACCGGTGGGCGACCGGATCTTTCTTCTGGATGTGAAACAGGCAACCTGTCAAAAATATGGGTATCTCAAAGCAGAGGGGAACGCGTATTCTCGTAGTAAAATGGATATTTACGGAAATGAATCAACGTGGTGGCTCAGGTCCGGAAGCAAACTAAAACAGAGCATTAATGAAGAAGAAGTAGCCTGTGCAGGTGCTGTGAGAAAAGAGGGTGATATGTTTGCAGCAGCTGTGACCGAAGATCACGGCGTAAGTCCCGCTTTTAACTTAAAAAAGCAGGCTGTCATTTTCTCATCCCTGATCGGAGGAGACGACGGACGGCCGGGATCGGAGTACAAGCTCACGGTAAAGGACGACGGACTGTCCGTTTCGCCTGCTGTTATTGAAAAGGATAATGATAATAAGTTCACCGTAGCCTATTCGATAACGGATGAAAGCGAAAGCGCTGACCCTACTCAGATATCGGTGCTTGTGACAAAAAATTACACCTGGAATAATGACTGGGGTTGGGATAGTAATAAATCTTATCTTCAGTATACAAAACTGGACATTGAGGAATTCGGACAGTCAGGTACGGGTACCTTTACCCTGGATCCCTCGATAGAAGGAACCTGGGGAAAGGACTACCATGTTTACGTCCTTGCGGAGGATGTAAACGACACATATGAGACCGATTACGCCAGTGCGCCGGTGGAGGTCAAGGTCAATATGGTTGAGGCCTCGGCAAAGGATGTGGAGTGTACCTATGACGGAAAACCCCATGGTATCCATGTTGAGCTCAACGGTATTGTGGACGGAGTGACCGTCAAGTACGGACTGTCCGCAAACAGCTGTACCTACGATGAAAGTCCCACCATCACAAGCGCTTCCGAAAGCCCGAAGAAGATATATTATAAGGCTTCAAGGGATGGATATCTTACCGCATCAGGCTCGGCAACCGTGAAGATAGACAAGGCAAAGCTTGTTGTCAGTGGATTGAACACTAGTATCAAATATGGTGATCCTCCGACGAGCAATGGTGTGAAATACGGTGGAATAAATAGCTTTGTTAACGGTGAAGACGAGTCGGTCCTTGGGGGAAAACTTGAGTATGATTACACATACACGAGATATGATGCTCCCGGAAGTTACCGGATCACACCAAAGGGACTGACATCGTATAATTATGACATCCAATATACTCGAGGCATGCTGTATGTTGAAATGGGCGATCCTAAGACTGTCTCCGGAAATGCAATATACGGGCATTCGGGGACGGTGGAGCTTAAGGATCTTCTTATGCCCCGTTGCGTCCTGAATGCAGGGTCATTGGCGGGAGTTTATGACCCGGATGAAGTATTGGACGGACAACCTTCCTTAAGCGAAAACGTCTTAAGCTATAAATTCAAGAACGATCCCCAAAATGTGGGGAAGAAAGCCCGGGTAGTCATTAATGTAAAACACTCGGATGGCGGTGGTAGGGTATATAGTATCAATGTCGATCTTGAGGTCACAGCCTGCGGCCATTCCGAAAAAACGCTTGTAGAGGGTACATCCAGGGCGGCTACCTGCAAGCAGGAGGGCTATGAAGGCGATTATAAATGCTCCGACTGCGGCGTTGTTTTTGAGGGGCAGAATATCCCCATCGATAAGGACAACCATGACTTTGACATGGAGAACGGAGTTGTTACAAAGGAACCTACGGCGCTGACAAAGGGTGAGCATACCTACACCTGCAGACGCTGCGGCGCTCAAAAGGTGATAGCGGATATTCCCTGCTCTGAAGAAGGGGGAGTTGATCCGTCAAACACTGAGGTTGCCCCCAGGGAGGCAGACCTTCGGGAAGAGCTTGAGGGTCTTGGCAGTGATGTGCCTGTCAAGGCAGATCAAAAGAAG
>CAMOFS010000138.1 GCA_946613735.1 uncultured Lachnospiraceae bacterium
TGGACACCCTGATTAAGAGTCAGGTGCTCTGCCAGCTGAGCTAATCGCGCTTATCATTGTCGCACTATCGTCGCGACAAATGGTATTATATATCAATCCAAAATAAAATGCAAGCAAAATTTTCACTTTTTACATAAACATTTTGAATAAACATTATTCATAGAATAATCTATCAATCTCAGGTATAATTGTAAGGCCGATCAAAAAGGAGATAAATGATGCTGGATAAAAAATTAGATGAATATGCAAAAACCGGTGCATATCCTTTTCATATGCCCGGACATAAAAGAGTAAGCCTGAGGACCTTTGATCCGTACAGTATAGATATCACAGAGATACCGGGGTTTGATGATCTGCATGACGCCCATGATCTGATCCAAAAGCTGCAACAGGGGTATGCCGATCTGTATGGAGCCAAAAACGCATATATTTCTGTAAACGGATCCACTCTTGGTAATCTGGCAGCGATCTTTTCTGCCACAGAACGTAAAGATGAGATCATGATCACAGCCGGGTGCCATAGGAGTGTACTTCATGCTGCCGAGCTGAACGGACTCACAGTGCACACTATCACACCCCAAAAGGCAAGAGGACTAGATGAGAGCCCGACCGTCCCCGAGCTTTTTGGAGCAGTCACGCCTTTGCAGGTAAGCGAAGGGCTGGAAAAGTATCCCAACACCCGTCTTTTGGTCATAACTTCGCCTTCCTATGAGGGGATCATTTCCGATATAGATGAGATAGTAAAGGTAGCCCATGACCACGGAGTAATGGTACATATAGATGGAGCTCATGGAGCCCATCACGGTCTGGGAGGTCTCTGGCCTCATTCTATCATAGGCTCCAAGGCAGATACTGCGGTTTTGTCACTGCACAAGACCCTTCCGGCTTTTACCGGAAGCTCGGTTCTGCTCAGATCCGGTGGCAGCAGGATCGAAGATCCGACTATCGTTCATTATCTGGACTGCTTTGAGACCAGTTCTCCTTCTTATATATTAATGTATGGGATGGCTGTCTGTCTGGAGTATTTAAGGACAGGAGGCAGTAAGCTTTTTGAAGATTACGGTAAAAGGCTGGAGGCTTTTTATGACGAAACAAAAGACCTTAAAAGAGTATTTGTCTGCCGGCTCAAGGATCATGATATCAGCAAGATAATGATAAGCGGCGGCAAGGAAATGACAGGATACGAAATCGCAGAAGCCCTCCGTAACAGGTATGGGATAGAGACAGAGATGGCAAAAGAGGGATTTTGCCTGGCACTGAGTTCTCTAATGGATGATAAGGAGGCTTTAGACAGGCTGTATTTGGCACTGACTGAGATGAATTGAATGCAAGATTTGGCTAGTAATTGATCGGTTACGGCAGGACAAAATGATACCATGGTGATATATTATAACTATCCCAAAGGGAAATAATTACTACGGAGGTATACATCATGAGTATTAAAAAGATCATGGAAGAAGGTTGGAAAGAGTACGTTAAGTATTGTGAACTCAAGAGCAAAGCATACTACTGCTAACAGGAGATATCACAATGAATAAACGGAGGATATAAAGGTCGGAGGTAAGCCGGCCTTTTCTCATATACAAAAAGACATAAAAGACATGGACTATTGTCTTTTGTGTCTATTTTTTATATACAAAACCATCAATTGCGACAAAAGACAAAAAATAAGACCCGATATAAATTGTCAGACAACTCTTGACTAAAGGCAGGAAAATGTATATAATCAACCGCAGAATGAATTTATAAGAGGTAAATTTATATGCATACAGATATACCTATGGACAGAGCAGAAAAAAAGCAATATGAGCTGGAGCTCATTGAAAAGCTCATAGATGAAAAGGGCGGCCTGGCGAAAACTTCTGACATCGAGGCCCTGGGAATTGATTACCGCCGCATCATTACCTTTGTGGAGGAGGGAAGTCTCCGCCGTGTGAAAAACGGCTACTATACCGCCTGCAGTACAGAGTATCCTGAGGAGCAGCTTATCGCCACCATGTATCCTGACGGGGTGCTTACAATGGAAAGTGCACTGTATAGATATGGCTATCTTTCAAAAAAGCCCTTGGGCTGGAGTATCGCTATCAGCAAAAACACTTCAAAGTCCAGGTTTAGGGTAGAGTATCCGGTGGTGGAGCCATTTTATACCGAGGATGAGGTGCTGACTCTAGGGATAACAGAGATCCCTTTTGCAGAGGGTAAGATGAAGATCTATACCAGAGAGCGGTTGATCTGTGATGTGATAAAGTACCAGGAAAAGATGGACAGGGAGGATTTCAAGGAAGCTTTACGATCCTACATAGATGATCCCAAAAAGGATGTGGCCGAGCTTATGTCCATGGCCATAGAGCGCAAGGTTAGAAAAAAGGTGCAGATGATGATAGGTATCTGGCTATGAGGGAGAATATTTTAAAGGCTTATATTTTGGAGGAGCTTATCCTTACTATCAGACGTATGGGCTTTCTTGAAAACCTGTGGATGGTGGGACGTGAGGAGCTTAAAGATACGGGCCATACCGGACGCGACGAGATAAAGCTTTTTTTCCTGTATAAGGAGGACGAGAGGATAGTCAAAGGTGACGGATTTGTTGGGGGATGCGGCTTTGATGAAGATTTTACCGCGACATTTTTGGAAAAAATGGTAAGAAACAGTATCCCACAGATCACTTTTTCTCCGGTAAAGGTGGATGTCCACAGTATATCCCTGGAAGTCTACTATGAAAAAATGTATGTTCCTGCCACTATCTATATCTCACCTGAAAGACGTGAGAGCATAGTTCCGTCAAAGATGAACATGGAGCTGCCTGTACACGAGGAGACCGTGAGTGTGTTGTGCTATCCTATCGAGCAGGAGGCAGCGCTCCACTTTTTTATCATCCTAAAGGACTTGGAGCTTATCAACGAGATGGAGCACTATTATTATTTCTACAAGATCTTTTCAGAGAATACCATCGATGGAGTCAGGTTTCAAAATGCGTTAAGAACCCTTTTGGAGGAAAACAACGTTTCCATAGATGACAGGCACTGGCAGCTCCTTTTGAGCTACAGATCGTATTCATATATGAAAAACAAATGGCGTAACTGGCTAAAACGACAAAAAGAACTGTCGTTAGCCTGGGAAAATGTGTTTGAAATGCTGGAAATTGCTGTCTCACCTGTCCGTGAGGCAATGATGTCCGGTCAGATGTTTTTTGGTGACTGGATGCCGGGATTGGGCCGGTATCTGGAGTGACGATCACTCTACCGGCTTTATTCCCTTTATAAACATACACCTTATCGCATTCAAGACTGCCAGTATCATAACGCCCACATCTGCGAAGATAGCCACCCACATATTTGCTATACCGACAGCACCAAGTGCCAGACACAAAAGCTTGATGCCTATGGCAAAGTAGATGTTTTCCCTGACTATCCGCAGGCACTTACGGGAGATGGCTATGGCTGTTGAGATCTTTAGGGGATCGTCATCCATAAGTACCACATCAGCTGCTTCTATGGCTGCATCAGAACCCATGGCACCCATGGCGATGCCTATATCTGCACGGGAGAGCACGGGAGCATCGTTGATGCCGTCGCCGGCAAAGGCCAGCACATCCTTTTCAGAAGCTTTTTTCTCCAAGAGCTCCTCTACCTTTGCTACCTTATCCTGGGGCAAAAGTTCACTGTAGACCTCATCCACCGAAAGCTTTGATGCCACGTGGTCAGCCACCTTTTTGGCATCTCCGGTAAGCATCACTGTTTTATCTACACCACTTCGTTTAAGTTCCTTTATGGCCTGGGCACTGTGGGGCTTTATCACATCGGATATTACGATATGTCCTTCGTATCTTCCCTCAATGGCCACATGTAAAACGGTTCCCACGTGACTATGGCATTCGTGCCAGTCAGCACCAACCTTATTCATAAGCTTTCCGTTGCCAACCGCGATCCTTTTACCATTTACAAGGGCGGTGATACCGTGCCCGGCGATCTCTTCTACCTCTTCCACAGAGCAGTCATCCGCTTCATTGGTATAAGCAAGCCTGATGGAGTTTGCAATGGGATGGGTGGAATATCTCTCAACATGGGCAGCCATATGCAAAAGCTCGTTCTCGGAGAGACATTCCGGATGGATGGCCGAGACTTCGAACACACCCTTTGTCAGGGTACCGGTCTTGTCAAAAACAACGGTTTTGGTCTCAGAAAGGATCTCCAGGTAATTGGAGCCTTTTACCAGCACGCCCTGTCGGCTGGCGGCTCCGATGCCGGCAAAAAACGAAAGGGGAATGCTGACAACCAGAGCACAGGGGCAGCTGATGACCAAAAAGGTAAGGGCCCTGTATACCCATGTGCCAAAGGTAATCCCGCCACCCATAAGAAGAATGATGACGGGCGGTATAATGGCAAGAGCCAGTGCCGAATACACAACAGCTGGAGTATATATACGGGCAAATTTCGTAATGAAGTTTTCCGACTTTGACTTTCTTGAGCCTGCATCCTCTATGAGCTCTAACACCTTGGAGGCTGTGGAATCGCCAAATTCCTTGGTGGTTCTGATACGTATAAGTCCGTTTAAATTGATGCAGCCGCTGATCACATCGTCATCCGGCTTAACATCCCTGGGGACTGACTCGCCGGTAAGTGCTGCTGTATCAAGGGATGAAATGCCGTCCACTACCACACCGTCGATGGGGATCTTTTCTCCGGGCTGGACAACAATGATACTGCCTATCTCAACATCATCCGGATCTACCTGTTCAAGCTGTCCGTTTTCGCCCTCAATATTGGCATAATCCGGGCATATATCCATAAGATCCGATATACTCCTGCGGCTTTTCCCAACAGCATAGCCCTGGAACCATTCGCCAATTTGGTAAAAAAGCATTACAGCGATTGCCTACACATAGTCACCGCTTT
>CAMOFS010000139.1 GCA_946613735.1 uncultured Lachnospiraceae bacterium
ATACAGCCTCGGCACCGTTTTCGGATGCTTCGGAGCTAAGAGCCATGCCCCAGGCAGCTGCAACATCAAAGGGGAAGTCTAAAGATGAAACCTCATCAAATTTTTCAAGTCTCTTTAAGCACAGCTCCACATCGGCACGGTCCTTCTCTCTGGCCACTACCACAAACTCATCCCCGCCCATGCGTATCAGAGAGTACCGGTCTCCAAAGGCTTTTCTCATATTATCCGCAAAGGTGCGAAGCAGGGTATCACCCATCTGGTGTCCGTATCTGTCGTTGGTCCTTTTAAGACCATTCAGATCCATGTTAACTATAAGATAATCCCTATCACCTTCATCCAGCTTTTTAAATACAGCCTCTGCCCTTGCCCTGTTAAAAAGCCCTGTAAGCGGATCCTGGTACGCCATCCTCTCTAAGGTCTTGCGTCCTGTCTCTTCCACTATGTTGCTGTAAGTATATACCATGTAGCTTACGATCAAAAAGATGATAAAGATCAGCGCTCCTACAGGAAGCAGGGACTGGGACAGGTTCTGGTAGTTGGTAAGCAGATACTTTTGTATCATGAATCTGCCCAGATCCACCATGCCCAATACCAGTAAAAACATGAAGCCAATGTACATCACACGATCCGACACACTCATCTGGTTAAGGGGCTTTACCGCCGAAATGATAATGATGATAATGGTGATCCCCATAATGATGTGGAAAACGGGAAGCGTCTGACAATAGTGCGCAACATTTGTCACATGTAAAAATGATGCTATGACTGTATAGGCCATGATGGTCACAACCGTAAGGGCTAAAAGCACCTTTTTCCACTTTTTGACATCATTCATCTGATAGTATATCTGTAAGACCAAGGGTACTATAGCAAGGTACAGGGTCAGATATTCCAGCGTGGCATTGGCAGCCAGGTTTGAGGAAAAAAGCTGGATCACCTTGCTGGTGCACATGGCCCATATCCCCACCAGAAAAGTAAAGCTGCCTACCCAGGTCACCTGTCTGAAGCCATTTTGCATGATCACACCGATGACAGCCCCCACCATAAGGACTATACCCAGCACATATAAAAATACTCCGTTAAACAACAATATGATATGATCCCGTATGAATGCCACCATTGACATATCAGCCGGCACCAGGCGCATGTTGGGAACACTTGAAAAGGCATTATCCTCCGCCACATTCATGACGATCTTTAATTCCTTGCCACCGGCACCTTCAGGCACATTTACAAAATGATAGCCACTGCCCACCATCAAACCGGAATCCTTCCTTGCATGCCCATAGGAATAAATGATTTCCCCATCCAGATATACATCCACTGTGGTAAGGTAGACCAAAAGATCAAATGATGACCGGTAGTTCACATCCTCCGGAAAAGTACGTGACATGACCATGGTATCACCACGGTTTAAAATATGAGGAAACTTATATTCCGTAAGAGAGGTATCATAGGTGGTAACACCGTCAATCTCTATATCCCATCCACTGCTGAAGTCCTTTTGCGGAATACGCACACCATCAAGCAAAATTCCGAAAAAAAGCGTAAATATGGCAGTGACCATTGACAATCCTATTATGATGTATCTAACGTTCTTTTTCATGCCATCAGTCCTTCCTGCCTTTTTTAGAGTGATCCTTCATCTCATAAAGCCGCTTGTCTGCGGCAGAAAAAAGCTGCTCAGCAGAGGCATTTTCCATCTCATCACTTTTTATCACGCCGTATGATGCATCAATCTCAAAGGGAAGCTTTTCGGATTCCTCTTTTTCCCTGGCCACAAGCCTGCTTACAAGCTCATCCACCGAGTCAATATGTTCACCCCTTACGATAACCAGAAATTCGTCGCCACCCATTCTGATACAGGTGCCGGCACCCGCAAAAACCTCCTTAAGGATATTGCCAAAGGAGGTAATAAGCAGATCACCCTGAACGTGACCGCATTCGTCATTTATCCTTTTGAGTCCATTGAGATCCAGATCCACAAGGGCATAGGGCTCCTTTGACTTATCAAGCTCCAAGAATTCTTCCTCTGCCTTTATCCGGTTGTAAAGGCCGGTCATGGAATCATTGTAGGCAAGCCGGGTCAGCACCTGCTCCTCGGCTTTGTTAAGAAGCATGCCGTAAAGATGCACCAGATACGCTATAAAAAGCACTATGATAAATGAAAACGTAATGACGGGGAACCACAGCTCACTATATCTCATGGGTATGACCCTGGCATAGACCCTCAGGTCATACAGGCCTATATAAGTAAAGCCTGCCGCCACGATATATATAATGCCATAGTGGTAGATCCTTTCATCCAGCTTCATCTCACTGACCCGTCCCACGCCCACAAAGAGCATGATCATACAGTCGATGATGGTCATGGCATGTATCACCGGTACAGACACCACGTAGCTTAGGATCCCGGAAAAATGCAAAAAAGCCAGCACCGCTACTACCGCCATATTTATTCGGATAGTGTAGTTAATGATCTTTTCATCCCGCTTTGACATATTGTTCCTGACCAAAAGATCCAGGGATAAAAGAGGTAGAAATGCCATTGAAATAGACAAAAAGCCTGCCGCCGAGCTTCTCTCGGGGCTCACGCCGAATATGAGCAGCGCATCCTGTGCCGACATAAGCCAGCAGCCTGCAAAGGTAGAAAACATACCAATGTGCAAAAGCCTTTTGTAATCGTCGTTGAGCCAGACAAAGACCACTGCCAAAAGTGATACCACAAGTCCGAATACAAACATGAAAAAGCTGATAAGAATAGAAAGCCATCTCTCATGGATAAAAGCTGAATATGCCTTGCCAGAATCGGTAAGAACCACGCCGGGTACAGACGCAAGCCCCGCATCATCGGCCGCCTTCACAACTATGATGAGGACAGCACTTTTATCACTGTGGGGAAGCTCAATAAATGAATAGCCACGACTGACCTCGATGCCTACACCGCCGCTGTCCTTGCTGTCATAGACCTTGCGACCATCCAGGCTGACCTTTATATGGCTGATCATGGAATACACGCGAAGTGTTGAAGACTTTATCTCCTTTTTTGACATGAGCCGGGTGAGCTTTACCTCAGACACCCTGCCGATATCTCTGGGCAGGCGGTACTCATCCAGATCTACATTGCTGCTGGTAGCACTGCCGTACTCTCCCTTTACATTTACTATCCAGCCGGAAGAAAACGGATATGAATACTCAGACGAGCGGGCAGATCCAATATAATAGATCATCCCGCCTATCAGAAAAACGATCACAAGTATGTCAATTATGGAAAATATTATTTCTTTTTTTCTGATCCTGCTCTCCATACGTCTGATTATACTCCAGACAGCAATTTACTACAAACAATTTATTTTCACTCTGCACAATTCGATTCCGCTTCCAGGGCGAAGGGAATGATGACATCTCTACATTTTCAACTACATGCGCTCAGGAGCCTCGAAGCCCAGAAGATCTATGCACTGTTCCAGGATCGCGAGGGTAAGCTGCAAGGTTGATATATAACTCAACTTCACCTTTTCATCAGGCTCAGACAGGATCTTGGTCTCATGATAAAAATGATTAAAGGCGTTGGACAGCTCGTAGATATATGCCGTGATACGATGAGGAGCATTTTCCTCATAAGCTGCACGCATGGCAGCATTAAATCTCATCAAAATGTTAAAGAGGCTGTGCTGGCTTGCATCCGCCGGAGGCAGTATGCTGTCACCCGAAAGTGCGGGGAGTCCACCGGCTGCTTCCTCATATTTTTTAAGGATGGACTTGATACGTACCATAGTATAGAGGATGTAGGGACCGGTATTACCCTCAAAGGAGGTAAAGCGCTCCACATCAAAAACATAGTCCTTGGCTGCCTGGTTTGAAAGGTCGCCATACTTAAGGGCAGAGAGTCCCACCATGCGGGCTACCTCCCGTGCCTCGTCCTCTTCCATATTGCCATTTTCCATGATCTTATCATACATGGATGAACCGATATCCGTTATCAGCTGCTCCAGTCTCATAACTCCGCCGTCTCTGGTCTTGAAGGGCTTGCCGTCTTTGCCGTTCATGGTACCGAAGCCGATGAATAAAAGCCTGGTATCCTCCGGCGTGATCCCTGTCTTTTTCGCGCAGCGGAAAACCTGGATAAAATGTAGCTCCTGACGCTTGTCCACCACATAGATCACCTCATCGGGGTGATAATCCTTTTCACGCCAGATAAGGGTAGCCAGATCCGTGGTATCATAGAGCGCCGCTCCGTCTGACTTTAGGATCATGCAGGGAGGTATCTCCTTGGTATCATCAGGCTCAGCTACATCCACCACCAGGGCTCCATCACTCTCGTAGGCAAAGCCATCAGCCTTCATTTTTTCCACCATATCCGGTATGTAGGGATCCGCATCGGACTCACCCTTCCATAGGTCAAAATGGACACCCAAGGCATCATAATTCTTTTTAAGGTCAGTTACGGATACGTCCATGATGTGCTTTAGGATAGCCCGGTATCCGGGCCTGCCCTGCTGAAGCTCCTTTGTAGCCAAAAGGGCAGCTGCCTTGTATTCATCATCTTCCTTGGACTTGCCTGAAGCCGTAGGGTATATCTCCTCCAGCTCAGATATGGTAAAGGGTGCCTCAGTGGGGTATTCCCCCTTGTAGTTCTCATCAAAATATACCAGGTCAGGCTTTCTCTCGTGAAGCTCGGTTATGATAAGGCCCATCTGCAGTCCCCAGTCGCCCAAATGCACGTCACCGATGACCTCATCTCCTGCATAGCGCTTTATCCTCTTTATGCTCTCTCCGATGACTGCAGAACGGAGATGGCCCACATGGAGGGGCTTTGCCACATTGGCTCCGCCATAATCGATG
>CAMOFS010000140.1 GCA_946613735.1 uncultured Lachnospiraceae bacterium
GGGCTGAGATCATACCCTTTGAACTTGATCCGGTTAGTACCGGTGTAAGAAAGCCTATATAGGAAACCTCCGGCATAAATATATGCAAGGAGGTATTATTATGTTTTTCAATTTTGTGGAAGAAGACGGAGCGTATGCGCTGACTACCGGAGGCTATGTACTGTCCATTATCATTATGGTGGCGGTATTTGTGATAGGTATCACCATAGCCGGGCGCAGGGCAAAGATCACTACCAGGCAGCTGACTTTTTCAGCGGTGTCCCTGGCGCTGGCATTCGTGCTGTCTTACATCAAGATCGTGCA
Source organism: uncultured Lachnospiraceae bacterium (assembly GCA_946613735.1). The sequence goes on from CAMOFS010000140.1 coordinate 304, forward strand.
GATGCCCTGGGGCGGAGCAGTGACGCTTTTATCCATGTTCTTTGTTACAGTGGTGGGTTATTTTTACGGTCCTTCAATCGGCTTTATCGCAGCGTTTGCTTACAGTATGCTTGAATTCATTCAGGATGGTGGTGCATATATTCTCTCACCTGTGCAGGTTTGCATGGACTATCTCTTTGCATTTACCGCGCTTGGAGTATCTGGATTTTTCAGTAAAAAGAAAAACGGACTTCTGACAGGATATATATGTGCCATATTACTTCGCGGACTTTTCCACTCCATAGGCGGATACATGTTCTGGATGGACTATATGCCTGAGGACTTCCCGGCAAGCCTGTCTGCTATCTATCCCATAGTGTACAACTACTCATATATCCTGGCTGAGGGAGTGATCACGGTGATAGTTCTGTGCATACCTGCGGTGAAAAAGGGCGTAGAGACTGTGACCCGCCAGGCAAGGGGGGAATAAGATTCTTCGCTTCGCTCAGAATGACAAAGGACTTCGCTCAGAATGACAGAGGGCGAAGTATACTTGTCATTCTGAGGGCGAAGCCCGAAGAATCTCTTACTTATACTCACCACCTGCTATAACAGTGTTTCTAGGCAGAGTCACCATGAAGGAATTTGAAGTCTGGAACACGGAGGAGGAGTTATCCATAAAGGAATCTCCCACATGACCCACCTGAATGGTGTCACCGTCATGGATATCATTTTCAGCGATTGAGAGTACCTGTCCGCTCATGTAGGCAGTGTCCACCTTTTCATCATTGACAAAGACCTTGGACCACCTGGTGAAGCCGTCGCCATAGATATATAGCCTGCCGGCAAAGCGGTAGGTCCGGTCTATGGAGATATCATACATGCCCATGGCAATATCGGTGGCGGGATAGGGATCTGCTCCGTCATACATGTAGCGTTTTCCATACAAAAGATCGTACTGGAGCATACCCAGATTAAAGATATAAGAGTCGCTGTCGGCCTTTTGACCGGCAGCTCTTTTTGTCTGATTGTATTTAAAAAAGTTGCCCTCGTGGATCCCGAGCCGATCCATGTATTCTGCCACCAACTGGTAAGCATAGAGGTCTGCGTCCTCTTTTTTCATACCGAAATTGTTCCAGGTGACATATTTGGTCTGGTACAGATCCCGGGTCTTAACCTCCCTCTCTCTAAGTCCTATGGTGGGCAGGTGATCGCCAAACATGATCACCAGCGTGTCCTCCCCGGTGGAATTAAGAGCCATAATATAATTCTGCATCCAGTTGTCCATATCGTGGAGCATGTTGATATAGTAGAGCCACTGGTAATTTGAGGAAGTGGTCTTGCCCTTTGTGATAACACTTATGTCCGGATCCTTGATGACCTCGTAGCCGGGATAGTCGCCGTGAGTGCCGACGGTGATGGTATAGACAAAATCGGGGCCATCTGTTGCGGCCATAGCGTCTAAGGTGGGCTGTATCAGTATCCCATCGGTGGGCCAGCTTCCCATGGGAGTGTAGTCGGTGATATCCAGAGTCTCCTCGCAGATGAAACGGTCAAAGCCCATCTTTGAAAATGCATTCTTTCTGGAGTAGAAATCCCCCCCGTAGTTGTGGACAGCGGTGGAGGAGTAACCCAGCTTTTTTAACACCGAGGCGGCAGACTCGCAGTTTTCGATATTTTTGAAAACTGTTTTCTGTGGATATTCACCGGGGCCGAAAAACTGACAGGTCATACCCGTGAGTATTTCAAACTCAGTATTGCAGGTGCCTGCCCCTACCACGGGTGCTCTCATGTGCCCGGTGGAGTAGTTTTCCTCCAGGTAATGGAAAAATGGCATGGGATCGCGGTCGCAGACGATAAAGTTGGCCTCGTCCACATCAAAATAAGATTCCAAAAGAACTACCACGATATTGGGGGCGTGATCTTTGTCAAGGGTGGTTTCATCTTTTAAGTTTTTATCCAGGATAGAGTGGACCCCGGCCTCGCTGTATCCCAGGGGCTTGGTCATGCCGCGGTCCAGTGCGCTGGTGGTAAAGCCGTAGATGTAGCCGTAGTCCTCGTATCCCTGGGCCAGATTGCCAAAGTAGGAGGTGAGGATGTCAGCCTTTCTGAGTCCATAGGTTATGGGGAACACCGAGATGAAAAACAAAAGTACAATGGCAGCGCGGATCGGCAGAGCAAATACCGGTTCCTCAGGCTTATTGATCCTAAAAAGTATTACCAGATATACTGCGTAGCCCAATATGGCAGCCAGGGAGAGGATGGCCTGTCCCCAGGAAAAGTAGTTGGTGTTTTGCATGGTCAAAAGGTCGCTTATCAGGCCGATATCCGAAAAGCCGAAGGGCGAGACCCTGTTGAAAAGGATAACGCAGTTGATGATGCCCAATGCCACGAAAAAGGCGGAGATCAGCATCCGCCAGAAGGTGCGCCTTTTTCCTAAGAATGTAAGTGTGTAAACTACAAAGATGAGATAGGAGTTATAAAGATATGCTCCGGTGCGCTCTGTCACAAAGAGCCAGGCCTCGTGAAAGCTGTGGCGGGACATCCACTCCAGGACAAAGCACATTAAAAGGGATAGCGGTATGTGCAAAACATACGCATTTTTTTTCATTATACTGTTAATCTTGTTACTCTTGGCTTCTTCCATTGATCCTATTATTATGTTAAAATTATCTGTGGTTTTGGGATCCTTCGCTACGCTCAGGATGACAGGTGGGCGCCAGTGCAACTGTCAGTTGTCATTCTGAGCGAAGCGAAGAATCTTCAAGTAAGATATTATAGCACCATTTGAGACAATAGGCAAAGGAGAAACTTTGGAGCTTACTTTTCGCGATAAGAAGATGTCAAAGGAGACAAAACGGCGTATACTGCTTTTGATAGCGGTATTTTTTGTTGCTCTGCTCTTTTTCAACTTTGTCTTAAATTTCAAAGAGAGCGAGACGGCCACCGCCATGACGCCTCCCACCCTGCCGGTGATCACAGTGGAGCGGGACGAGCTTACTGTAGCCAGGCTTTTCGGATATAAAAAGGAAATGGACGCCTGCTACATGAGGGACACGGTCCTGGCCTTAGACAGCAGCAGGGTCATCCCCCTGACCATACATACCCACGGAGCCAAGATAGACGGCCTGTCCTATGAGATCCGCAGCACTGATACCACCAGGAAGATAGCTGAGACAGAGATCACAGATCTGAAAAGGGACGGGGATGTGATCACGACGGCTCCATCCTTAGAGAACCTCATCGAGGAAAATGAGGAATATCTTTTAGTCATCAAGCTTGGCGTGGATGGCGAGACCATAAGATACTACACCAGGATCATGATGACAGAGCAGGGCTATGCTGAGGAATGCATGGACTTTGCGGTTTTGTTTTCAAAAAAGGCAAGGGCAAAAAAGCAGGACTTTCTGGCTACCTTTATGGAACCGGATAAGGACTATGCGGATGATGACCTTTCCCACGTTACCATCCATTCTCCCCTGGATGTGGTGGCATGGAGTGGCTTTGATGGAGAGATGTATGAGGATGTGGTTGCGGAGATCAAGGACATCAACTCCGACTACTGCGCTATCGAGCTTTACTATATAATGGAGGCTGACGATGGAGCCACCCATTTTTACAATGTAAAGGAATACTTCAAGCTGCGCTACGGCGCGGAGAGGATCTTTATGCTGGACTACGACAGGACCATGGAGGAGATCCTGGATGAGCAGCGGGTCAGGATCGAGGGCAACGTGCTTTCACTGGGGCCCCATCCGGGTGACCTGTCCTATCTTTCCAATGAGACCGGATCCATAGTGGCCTTCACACAGGCAGGCAGCCTTTTTGAATACAATGAGAACACCGGTATTTTGACCGGCGTATATGATTTCAGGCGTGACAACTTTTTAGACTGGAGGGCAGGACATGACGAGCATGCCATCCGTATCTTAAATATAGACGAGAGCGGTACCATGGACTTTGCGGTGTACGGCTACATGAACTGCGGCAGCCACGAGGGCGAGTGCGGCATCGATCTTTTCCACTATGATGCTGCCACGGGCAGGGCCAGGGAGAAGATATTTATATCCTCCACGGACTCCTACCAGATCCTGTCTGCCAGGTTCTCCAGTATCCTGTATATGTCCACCAAAAATGTTTTCTACATTATGGTGGACGGTACACTTTTGGAGGTAAACCTTAATACCATGACCAACCGTGAGGTGGTGACCGGCCTTGGTGAGGGTCAGTATGCTTCCTCAAAGAGCAGCCGCTATTTTGCCTATATTACGGAAGAGAATGTGGCAGAGTCCATCCATATGATGGATCTTGAGGAGGGCACCTTCTATGAGATCACCGCCAAGGAGGGATCGCTGCTTAGGCCGGTTGACTTTTTGGATGAGGACTTTGTCTACGGCAACGTCAGGGAAAAGGATATACGTCCCGATGCCACACGCCATATGGTGTATCCTATGAATCAGCTTTTCATCAGGCAGAGTGAGGATGAGGACGGCAAAATATTGATG
>CAMOFS010000141.1 GCA_946613735.1 uncultured Lachnospiraceae bacterium
ACATTGGCGATATTCTCAGCAATGACATCCATGCGAAAACGCTGGGCAGTCATGCCGGAAGCCGCTATATCAAAGGATTGGAATAATGCCATATCACACTACCTCCTAACTGCCTATAGCGGTCTTGAAATGCTGGATCTCCTGGTTCATGGCCGTGGTATAGGTCTGATACCTCAGAGTCTCGGAGGCCAGCTCAACGTTCTCTGTATCGGGATCAACGTTATTCTTATCGATACGATAAGAATAATTGGAATAATCCGTGTATATCTTGGGATTGAGGTTGTCAGTGATCAGGTGCCTCACGGCAGGATCCACGCCGGACTGGCGGGTCTTCTTCAGCTCTTTTAAAAAGATATCCTGAAAATCGATATCCTTGCGCTTATATGTGGGTGTGTCAGCATTGGCAAGGTTGTTGGCTAAAAGCGTCAGGCGCTGGTAGCTGGCATCCATTGCCTTGTCGGTGACATTCATATAATCAAATGCGTGTGAACCGATCATACAGGCCTCCTTTCTCTGTCTTGGGCGACAGACTTTCATAATCATTATATAAGAATTTTGTAAAAATACAAGCACTTTTTACATCATGTTGTGTTTTTTTATCAAGGCAAGCACTATAACTTGTGTTTGTCTCGAACGTTCGGCCTGTCAGGTCAAAGGGTGCCTCGCCTGCGACCTGTCGTACTCGGCTTCGGCAACCCTTTGACCCTTCCAGGCCTCTGATCACCTAACCACAGCTTCATTTTATCAGGTATACCAGAAAACCAAAAAGGACCTACCAAAGGTAAGTCCTTTTAAACATATCATCCATGCTATATATTGTTGTCAAGATGCGGTGTTTTCCTTGAGCTGTGCAACCTCGTCGAAAACAACGTCATTCAGTACTTTTATATGAGTGCCCTTCATGCCCGAGGAACGAGACTCTATGACACCGGCGCTCTCAAACTTCCTAAGCGCGTTAACTATAACTGATCTGGTAATGCCCACCCGGTCTGCTATCTTGGAAGCCACCAGGGTGCCCTCATTGCCACCAAGCTCATCAAAAATGTGTACTATGGCCTCCTGCTCCGAGTATGAAAGCGTGCCTATGGCCGACTTGACTATCTGCTGTTTCCTGGCGTCCTCGGCATTCTCCTCGTTGACGGATCTCATCATCTCAAGCCCCACCACCGTGGTACCGTACTCCGACAGGATAATATCATCTATATCGTACTGACGATCCGTGCGGTATACAAAAAGCGTGCCCAGCCTCTCACCCGCTATATCTATGGGAGTTATGATGGCTGCATAGCTGCTTACCTTTTCATCCGTAAAGCCCAAGGTAGCAAGATTGACATTCTCCTTGGTGGAAAGAATACCCAAAAGACGCTCGTTAAGCTCCTTGTCGATAAACTCTCCCACATGATCTGCCATAAGCTCGGTGATATCTTCATTGCCGGGGAAGCTGGACATCCCCAAGGCCTTTCCTTTTTTGGAAATGACCACCGTATTGGAATCAAGTATGTCCGTGAGCACCTGGCATATATCGTTGAAGACAACCTTGGATGAGTTGTTGTTGTGTAAAAGCTTGCCTATCTTTCTGGTCTTGTCTAATAACTGTACGCTCATAATATCCCTTCCGCAAAATCAAAATTCGGTGATTATTCTACCACACGGAAGGATAAAATTCAATAAATTGTCTGAAAATTATCCTCAAAAGTAGGTTGAAAGCCTAATGTTTCACAAAGTTTCACGAAAATTGATGCATTTTGTCTTCATAAAGATCCTTCGGGCTTCGCCCTCAGGATGACAGGGAGGCTTACCCTCACGATGGGGAGGCTTACCCTCACGACAGGGAGGCTTACCCTCACGACAGGGAGGCTTACCCTTATGACAAAATCAATCTTCTGAGGATACGTTTTCAGTGTAGCCGCAGGCGGGGTCAGAGCACGCAAGCTTCTTGCCCTTATATACCATAAAGCCATTACATCTGGGGCACGGCTTTTTGGCAGGTCTCTGCCAGCTCATAAAGTCGCATTCGGGGTAGTCCTCACAGCCATAGAATACTCTGCCCTTTTTCGTCTTTCTAAGGACGATATCCTTGCCGCACTTGGGACACAAGATACCGATCTTTTCCAGATAAGGCTTGGTGTTGCGGCATTCCGGGAAGCCGGGGCATGCCAAAAACTTACCGTGGGGGCCGTACTTAACCACCATGTTGCGACCGCATTTTTCACATATTATATCGGTCACCTCATCCTCGATCTTTACCTTGGAGATCTCGGTTTCGGCTTTTTCAATGGACTGCGCCAGATCCGGATAAAACTCCCGAACCACAGTCTTCCACTCTCTGGTGCCCTCTTCCACCTCATCGAGGTCCTCTTCCATCTTGGCTGTAAACTGCAGATCCACGATGGTCGGGAAGGACTCCTTCATTATATTGTTTACCACGTCACCCAGCTCGGTCACAAAAATGGCCCTGCCTTCCTTGCCGATATAGTGACGCTTCAAAAGCGTGGTGATGATGGGTGAATAGGTACTGGGGCGTCCGATGGAAAGCTCCTCAAGGGTGCGCACCAGTGATGCCTCTGTAAACCTGGGAGGTGCCTGGGTAAAATGCTGCTTTTCCTGAAGCTCCGAAAGAGCCAGGTTATCACCCTCCTTGAGACTGCCCAAGCCGTATACGGGCTCCTTTTCATCATCAGCCTCTGTATAGATACGGGTAAAGCCGTCAAAGCTTACCGTAGATTCCGTCTGTCTGAACTCATAGCCTGCCACGGTAAACCTGGCAGTGATCACATCATAGGTGGCCGGCTGCATCTGGCTGGCCAAAAATCTATTATAGATAAGGGTGTACAGTCTCAGCTGGTCCCTGGAGAGGGAAGCCTTGGCAGCAACAGGCGAAAATGACAGGTCCGATGGTCTTATCGCCTCATGGGCGTCCTGAATGTTCTTGCCGCTCTTTTTCTTGGGTACCTCATAGACCTTGTAATACTGGGATCCGTAGTTTTCCGTCACGAAACTCTTTGCGGAGGAAATAGCCTCGTCGGATATCCTGATGGAATCGGTACGAAGGTAGGTAATGCGTCCGTCCTCGTATAGCTGCTGGGCCACCTGCATAGTCTTCTGCAGGGAAAAATTCAGAGCCTTTGAGGCTTCCTGCTGCATGGTACTGGTAGTAAATGGAAGGGGTGCCTTTTTTGTCCTGTTGGAAAGCTTCTTTTCAAGAAGGGTAAAATCTGACTTTCCGATGGCACTCACCACCTCATCAAGGGCCTTTTTATCATTGATATCAAGCTTTTGCCCTACCTTGCCATAGAAGCTGGCGGGTATGGGCTTTTTCTTGCCCTTTGCCAAAAGAGTAGCATCTAAGGTGTAGTACTCCTGTGGGATGAACTCATTGATCTGCTGCTCCCTGTCACAGATCAATCGCAGGGCGGCTGACTGGACGCGGCCTGCAGAAAGACCTCTTTTCACCTTGATCCATAAAAGGGGGCTGATCTTGTAGCCCACTATGCGGTCTAAAATGCGGCGGGTCTGCTGTGCATCCACCAGGTCCATATCGATATCCCTGGGATGCTTGAAGGACTCCTTTACTGCATTTTTGGTGATCTCGTTAAAAGTGACGCGCTGGTATTTTTTATCATCTTCTCCAAGTGCCGCCTTAAGATGCCAGGAAATGGCCTCTCCCTCACGGTCCGGGTCAGTTGCAAGATATATCTTGTCAGCCTTCTTGGCTTCCTTTCTCAAAGCTGCCAAAAGCTCGCCCTTGCCTCGGATGGTTATATATTTGGGTTCGAAGTCACCTTCCACATCAACTCCCAGCTGGGACTTGGGCAGATCCCTCACATGTCCCTGGGATGCCATGACCTCGTAATTCTTTCCTAAGAATTTTTTTATTGTCTTAACCTTTGTGGGTGACTCTACGATCACTAAATTCTTCATAATAAGCATTACCCCTTATTTGCAGTCAAAATCGTGTAACACTATACACCAATAAAATCCGTTTTTCAAGTATTAGTTTTAGATCCTTCGTCGCTTCGCTCCTCAGGATGACAGAAAAGTCACAGGACTACAGAAAAATGGGGAGTATTCCAAAGGCAATGACATTAAAAGAAGTAAAGGACATTATAATAGTTCCTCCACTATTTTGGCTGCATCATAGATGTACTGGGGGCAGGGGCGTTTCTTGTAGTATTCCGGGGTGCGCTCCTCGGGATTGGGACCGGGGGTTACGTCAACTCCTGCCAAAAGCTCACGGCAAACTATAGAGCCGTTTTTCTCCTTAAATCGGGCGGCGAATTCCTGTACCAGATGATAATGGTCGGACTTGGCATTATTATCGGTGGGATCGCTGTAGCCCCGGGCCATGCCCAGTACCAAAAGGGCTCCGCTTACGGCTCCGCAAACCTCCCGCAGGCGTCCCATGCCAGCGCCGAAGGAAGATGCCATCCTGGCAGCCTCATCGACAGAAAGACCGGTGACGTCGCAAAAAGCGCAGAATACTGACTGGGAGCAGTTGTAGCCCTTGAAAAAAAGGTCACGGGCGTATTCAGCGTGGTCGGTGATGATTTCGTTTTCCATAAAGCCTCCTAAAGATCCTTCGTCGCTTCGCTCCTCAGGATGACACGGAAACATAAAGCACCGGCAGAGTAATCTGCCGGTGCATAGAACTCAAAAAATATCTGTCTTAGAACTTGCCAGCCTTGGCAGCCTCTTCTACAGAAACTGCAACTGCAACTGTAGCACCAACCATGGGGTTGTTGCCCATGCCGATAAGTCCCATCATCTCAACATGTGC
>CAMOFS010000142.1 GCA_946613735.1 uncultured Lachnospiraceae bacterium
GTGTGTAAAGCGGGAAGATAACTGCCTCATCCATTACGATCTTTTCTGCATCGTAAAGACCTGCCCAACGCTTCTCGGGATCAGATACAAGGCTTCCTGTTGTGCAGTCGGCAATGATCTTATCGTACTCAGAGTTGCTCCAGAGACCGTAGTTGTTGGAGTTGTCTGTAACCCACATTCCAAGATATGTCATAGGATCGGCATAGTCCGGTCCCCAACGTGTAAGACCGAGCTCAAAGTTACCATCCTGCATATCCTGTACGCGCTGCTTTTTAGGCTCAACAGTAAGGTCTACTGTAAATCCGGGAAGAGTGGTCTCCCACTGCTCCTTAAGAACCTGGGCAACCTTCTGGGGAGCATCATCGGCATCAACAACCATGCTTACTGAAATGCTGTCTACACCAAGCTCAGCAAGACCCTTCTGCCAGTAGTCAGCTGCCTTTGCAGCGTCAAATGCGCAGACATCACTGAACATTGTCTGGTCGTCGGAGAAATCGGATCCGTCAGGACCTGTAGCAAACTGGGGAGGAACTGCTGTGTATGTAGGAGCAGAACCGTCCTTAAGGATGTTATCGGCGATGGACTCACGATCGATAGCGAATGAAAGTGCATAGCGGATATTCTGGTTTGCAAGAGCGGGTACTGCACTCATATTGGGAGATACGTACCAAAGATAACCTGCACCGATTGCTCTGAATGCGGGGTCATCCTTTACCTGGTCAACCTGCTCACCATTTACGAGCGTCATATCAAGATCTCCGCTCTGGTAGGACATAAGTGCCTGCTGTGAATCCTGGATAACCTGATAGTTAAGTCCGGGAAGCTGTACGATGCCGGCATCATAGTAATCCTCGTTCTTTGTAAGATGGAAAGCTGTAGCAGCGGGCTCATAGTCATCAATTATAAAAGCACCGTTTGAAAGAAGAGTGTCGGGAGATGTAGCGTATGAATCACCACAGCTGTTGAAGAACTCCTCATTTACCGGATAGAAGGTCGGGAAGTACATAAGGCTTAAGAAATATGAAACGGGAGCCTCAAGCTCAACCTTAAGTGTATGGTCATCCTCGGCTGTCACTCCAAGCTCTGACTTATCCTTCTCACCTGCGATGATGGCAGCTGCATTTTTAACCTGACCGATATCAGAAAGCATGTAGCTGTACTCTGATGCAACAGCCGGATCAACAGCTCTCTGCCAACCGAATACAAAGTCAGCAGCCGTTACAGGTGTGCCGTTTGACCAAACAGCATCCTCACGGAGCTTAAATGTCCATGTAAGTGCATCATCAGAGCACTCATATGACTCAGCGATAGCGTTAACTGCCTGTCCGTCCGCATCCATCTGCATAAGACCATCTGTAAAATCAGCGATAACCTCAAAGGAAGTACCATCAGTAGCCTCCTGGGGATCCAGTGACTCAACCGGTGTCTCAAGCATGATGTTAAGATCACTGCCTGAAGCTGTGCTCTCTGCACCTGCACCGGCATCTGCAGCAGAATCAGCAGATCCTGTACTGGATGATCCGCCACCGCATGCCATAAGTGAGACAGCCATCACGGAAGCTAAAACCAGTGAAACGATTTTCTTTTTCATATTGTGTTTCCTCCTCACATATAATCTGTAGGACCTTCACCGAAATCGCACAAGATACGCAAAAAGGCATCTTACCTGCCCCGCAGATAAAACGCCTTTGTTTATCCAAGAAACACATTTCGATAAATAACCCCTACTCCATAAAAGAATATAAAGTCTTTTAATCAAAATGTCAAGGTTTTTTTGTTTAAAGTGTTAACGCTTTGCACCGGTAAAGTCGAGCACAGCTTCAGCGGTCTCTTTTCGCTGTCTTCCGGCTGTTATGAGTGCCTTTCCATCGCCCTCCTGTTCTCCGTAATCCCCAAAGTTTGCATGGTTGCCGCCATCAACTGTCGTCTCTGTGTGCAGTGCCGGCCAATACTGCCTCGATGCATTGTAATTATCGGCCTTAAGTATATCATCCTCACTGCCTGTAACAGACAACATGGGAAGATCATCGCTTATCTTTTTGGCGGGATAAGCTGCCAGCAATATCACTCCCGACAATCCCCCGGGATGATCCGCTGCGTAGGATGATGCAACCACACCTCCTAATGAATGACCTCCGATATAATACTTCTCATAATGATATTTTTCCATCACTGCGGATGCTTCATCAGGTGAGAAAAGCGCGATGTGTGAGGGCATATCCACTATGACACAGTCAACACCGCCCTCGGCTATCTTTTTCATCAAAGGGGCATACGCTTCAGCAGCTACCTTTGCACCGGGATAGAAGATAAAAAGCCTCTTTTTTCCCTTTCCGTCAAAAAGAAAGAGATTGTCTTCGTGGGTCACCGTAACCTTTTCATCACTTATAAGAGCGGCCGCCGACTTTTCCCCATAAGGATAATAGTCACTGCAATATACAATGGCAGCTCCGATAAAAGTCACAATAATGATGGCAAGGATGCCGAGAATGGCTTTCAGTACTTTTTTCATCCGATTCTCCTACGACATAGCTCCCTCAACGGACTCTTCGCTGATAAGGCCCACATCCTGAGGCGCTTCCTTTCTTGTGATGATAAGCTTAACGCCTACAACATTAGACACTATCGCCAGATCGCCCTCTTCAAAAACATCATCCTCGTTAAGGGAACGTGCCGTCCACTCCATACCATTATAATTAACCCTGCCCGTATCGGCATGATTATCAACACGCTCGATCACCCTGACTTCACGGCCTATGGTCTCCTCATAGTTAGTGCGTGTCCGCTTGTTATTTAGAAACTTAAGGGCCCATGGTCTCGTAAAATACAAAAGTACAAAAGTAACCACAAAGAAGATCACAACCTGTAGCCATACCGGAGCATGAAGCGCACAGGCCACCAGCGAACAGAGTGCACCGCCCGTAAGCCAGATGGATGTAAGCCCCACGGTAACGAGCTCAATGACAAGTGTCACCACCGCCAGACAAAGCCAGGTCATCATCCAGGGATCCATGTTCATAAACAAATCATCCATAGTATCTTCTCCTTATAAATCCTTAATTCTCCTATATGGTCTCGGGTTCGGGATAATCAACTCCAAAGGTATCTACCGTAACAGTCCTCATGATCTGAGGTGTAGTGGGCCTGTCGGAAAAATCCGTCTCTACCTCGGCTATGGCATTGACCACGTCCATCCCATCTATGACCTTGCCGAAAGCCGCATACTCTCCATCAAGGTGTGGCGAACTCTTATGCATGATAAAAAACTGACTGCCTGCCGAATCGGGGATCATGGTGCGTGCCATAGAAAGAACTCCGGGCTCATGCTTTAAGTCATTTTTAAATCCGTTGGATGTAAACTCGCCGCGGATGGAATATCCGGGACCGCCGGTACCATTGCCGGCCGGGTCTCCGCCCTGCAGCATGAATCCATTGATCACGCGGTGAAATCCCACACCGTTATAAAATCCTTTGTTAATAAGGGAAATAAAATTATTTACGGTATTGGGAGCGATCTCAGGGTAAAGCTCAGCCCTGATAATGCCTCCCTCCTCCATCTCGATTGTGACTACAGGTAAATCAGCCATAGCGTTTCCTCCTTAAAATATACTATCAGTATTTTACTCCAAAACTTCTCTCTTCGGCAACCTCGGGAATCTCTTTTTTTACCACCTTTTCGACCACTATATAACGAGCCTGCTCGATAAATAGCTGCCACGCCTCTATATCGCACTCCCTGCCCTGCACCTCAGCGCTGACAGAACCGTCATATTCGTTTCTTACCCATCCTGTCAGCCGGTACCTCTCGGCTGCGTGGCAGGCAGTATATCTGAAGCCCACCGCCTGAACCTGACCATAAAAGCTCATCCGATAACGCATCTAGACTTCCACTCCGAAATACTTAAACATAATAAACTTTGTCACCCACCTGGTGGCAAGACATATCATACCACGTCTGAACGGAAAAAGGCACAGCGGATATATGATAAAAATTATCCCTCCCGGCATAGCCTTTATACGGTCTATCATGCCATAAAGCGCCTGCTTCCATACCGCGTCGCCCCACAAAACAGGCAGTATGACCGCCAGCATATAGTAAGCGAAGATAAAATACACCACCTGTCCCGGATGTTCCTGGCTGATGTATTCAACAAGAGGCAGCACCCCTGCCAGCATAAACGACACATACTTTGCCTGCCACTTTACCTCGTGCAAAAGCTTTAGGTACATATAGATGTAAGGTGAAACCATCACGGTAAAAACTATAAGTTCAATGATCTTTGCAGTGTGGATAAACCCCTCGTCTTCCATACCGTGAAACTCGAGATAGGGATTAAACTTTGACATGATCTCATAGGTATCCTCAAAAAGCGGCATCTCACTATGCGTGGACTGATAGAACACTACACCGGCCGCTATGATACCGACAATGATCACCAGTCTCATTATGGGCCGAAGCTTTGCCTGATATCCAACCGCACCCAAAAGAAACGGTGCACCCAAAAGAAAGAATCCGGGATACAAAAAGACTCCTGCCATATAAAGCGGTATCAGAAGTATAAAGGCTCTGCCCCATATTAAAACCATGGCCATAAGCACCATGATGATCGCAAGATACAGATAGATCCCACCCAGAGTGTTTTTATGCAAAAAGGTAGCATATGAAGCCGCACCGAAGATCACACACCAGATCTGGGCGTATCTGCCTCCCTTATATAAAACAAGGGCAAAAAGACAAAACAGCAAAAGATAGAATACCCCCGTGGCTTTTATC